>DASPOV010000148.1:0-4698 GCA_035625815.1 Methyloceanibacter sp. | reverse complement strand
GGCGACGCGCCATCTCCTCGGGCGCGAAACAGCGAGGCAAGCAACCGGCGTTGCCACTCTCCTTCGGCATCGAACCCCCCTCGCCGCCCCCCTCACCCAGCATGCGATCATAATCGGGCGCTTGTTGAACCTTTCGACGTCATCGAGCAGGACGGCCTGGATCAGCTCAGGATACATGACCCTACGTACAAATCCCGCCCCCATCTTTCCACCAAATTGGAGACGACGCGGGCGAATAGCAACAGGAACGGAAGCCGCCCGGACGGTGGCTGCGGCACCTCGGATGGGTGAGTCTAACGCAATGGTTCCATGACACAATTCGGGCGACCTGCTAGGCTAGTTGAAACTCAAGGACGGGGTCGATAAAGGTCCTGTCATAAAAAACGAATTCCGGGCCATTTCCTTTGTTTTACGCGGGGAGCAAATGAGCGCCGAACATCCAACGCCGCTGCTTGACCGGGTGCGCACACCAGAACATTTGCGCACCCTCGATGACCGCGACCTACCGCAGCTTGCGGCAGAGCTCCGCCAGGAGACTATCGATGCAGTCTCGGTGACCGGCGGCCATCTTGGCGCTGGCCTCGGCGTGGTGGAGCTCACCATCGCGCTCCACAAGGTGTTCGACACGCCGACGGACAAGCTTATCTGGGACGTCGGCCACCAGACCTATCCGCACAAGATCCTGACCGGCAGGCGCGACCGCATCCGCTCCTTGCGCCAGGGCGGAGGCCTGTCCGGCTTCTGCAAGCGCGATGAGAGCGAATATGACATGTTCGGCGCCGGCCACTCCTCGACCTCCGTCTCGGCAGGGCTTGGTATGGCGGTGGCGCGCGACCTCGCCGGCAAGAAGCACAGTGTGGTCTGCGTCATCGGCGACGGCGCCATGAGCGCCGGCATGGCCTACGAGGCGATGAACAATGCCGGCGCCATGGACTCCCGGCTGATCGTGATCCTCAACGACAATGACATGTCGATCGCGCCTCCGGTGGGCGCCATGAGCGCTTATCTTGCACGCCTCATCTCAGGCGAGACCTACCGGCAGCTCCGCAACTGGGCGAAGCAGCTCGCCAAGATCCTTCCCAAGGCCTGGGAACGAAGGGCGGCCCGCGCCGAGGAATATACTCGCGGTTTCTGGACCGGCGGCACGCTGTTCGAGGAGCTCGGCTTCTATTACGTGGGCCCCATCGACGGGCACAATTTCGATCATTTACTTCCAGTCTTACGCAATGTGCGCGACACGGAGGACGGGCCGATTTTGATCCATGTGGTCACCCAGAAGGGCAAGGGCTACGAGCCAGCGGAGAATTCCGCCGATAAGTTCCATGGCGTCACCCGCTTCAACGTCATCACTGGAGCGCAGGAGCCGTCGAGCGGAGCGCCGAGCTACACCAAGGTGTTCGCCAACGCGCTGATCGAGGAAGCGAAGGCCGACGATAAGATCGTGGCTATCACGGCTGCGATGCCGTCGGGCACCGGACTCGATCGGTTCGCAGAGGTCTTTCCCAAGCGCTCATTCGACGTCGGCATCGCCGAGCAGCACGCGGTGACCTTTGCCGCCGGGCTCGCAGTGGAAGGCTTCAAGCCATTCGCCGCGATCTATTCGACCTTCCTGCAGCGAGCCTACGACCAGGTCGTGCACGACGTCGCCGTCCAGACCCTGCCAGTGCGCTTCGCGATCGACCGGGCCGGGTTCGTCGGCGCCGACGGCCCGACTCACGCAGGCGCCTTCGACGTCGCTTACCTCTCCTGCCTGCCGGGATTTATAGTGATGGCCGCAAGTGACGAAGTGGAGCTCATGCATATGGTGGCCACCGCCGCAGCCATCGACGATCGGCCCTCGGCCTTCCGCTATCCGCGCGGCGAAGGCACCGGCGCCGTCCTGCCGAAGCGGGGGGCGGTTCTGCCGCTCGGCAGGGGGCGGATTTTGCGTGAAGGCTCGGCCGTGGCGTTCTTGTCTTTCGGGGCGAGGCTCGGCGAGGCGTTGCGGGCAAGCGAGCAGCTCGCCGGTTTCGGCCTCTCCACCACGGTTGCCGATGCGCGCTTCGCCAAGCCGCTCGATGAGGAACTGGTTCGGCAGCTCGCGTGCCACCACGAGGTGCTCATCACTATCGAGGAAGGAGCGACCGGAGGGTTCGGATCGCAGGTCCTGCATTACCTCGCAGGGGCGGGACTGCTCGATCAGGGCCTCAAGATACGATCGCTCACCATGCCAGACAGCTTCATCGAGCACGACAAACCGCAAGTCATGTACGAGAAGGCCGGGCTGAATGCCCCTGGCATCGTCGCCGCGGTATTCGCGGCGCTTGGCAAGGACTTGAGCACCGCCGAGGCGGCGCGTCTCGCCTAAGCATTATTCGAGCGTGCAGCTGCTGACAAATTGAGAGACGGCGTCGGCCCTCCCCGTGTCGGACATGGTGGCGTTCGCTTCGCCCAATTTGATCGTCAAGGGACCCGGATCGCGCAGCACTTCGAGCATGGGCTTGACGTCGATGTCGCTCGCCTCACCGAAGGTGGTGCCGGTCGTCTCATTCTTCCCCACCTCGCCTTTCACCGCCGATTGCGCCTTGGTGGAGGATAGCTCGATGGCGAGTGAGTCGCCTGGCTTGGCCCCAGGGATCTCCTTATGTACGTCGAGAACGATGATGTTCATGCCGCTGAAGCAAGATAGCAGGAACAGGGGACTTTGCGCCGGATCGAGCGAACCATAAGCAAGCGTGGTCAGGCCGCCGCTCGAGTTCTCCGTCCAGACCATTGTTTCCTCGGATCTGCCGATGCTCGTAAACGGCAAGATCGCCAAGCTGGTGGCGATCACCAGCAACGGGCGCGATCCTGAGCGCACTATAGATAAGAAATGCTTCGGCATCGGCTTGACTGACCCTGGGCAACATGGCGTGCGAGGCGCCTTATAGGGCCTTCATCCAGCCTTGCTAGTCGATGCCGCAAGAATCGGCAAATGTTGCGGTTTCCAGGGGCTACAAACGCGTGTGGCCGCTCCCGCAGGGAAGTTATTTCCTGCCTGCAGGGCGGAGATCGCCACGTCGAGCGCGCGCTCTCGGCCAAAGCCCCTGAAGGCCGGATCGAACTCGAGATAGTTACAGGTGATCTCGTCGCCCGGGCTGATGTCGACAAGCGCATAACCCCTGTCGAAGACACGGAAGTCCGTGTTCGGGCACTCGCTGTGATTCATGAACTTGCCGTCGTCGCAGTCTAGGACCTGCACGCCGGATATTTCCAGATGCGGGTAACTGTAGCGCGCGACGTAGTCCTGCATATGAGGGGGCAGCATCGCGATCTCATGCACATGGACAAAGATGTCGAATTTCGGGTTCAGCATCCACAGCTGGCTTCCAACCGGAATGAACTCTCCGGCGAAAACGCCAAGACCCTGAATTTCGCTCGACGCAACAAATGTGCGGACGAGCATCATCGCTGCTCTCCTTCCTTGGTTTCCGTCTTGGGTTGGTGGTCAGAAGTTGGAGGACATGGGCTCATGCGAGATTGCCGTTCGCGCCATGGACGAGGGCGAGAGCGGCCCGCTTGCGCACAGCCCGGGGCGGGGAGTACTCCCGTTGCAAGGCGGCAATGCGGCGCTGCAGATAAGGTGAGAAATGACCGGCATAGCGCTTCCACAACAATGAATTGCGCCAGTCGTTGCCGGTTACGCGCCCGCGGCATTGAGACGAACCGCAAGCGCAGTCGAACTCATCGTAGGGCGAGCCGTCGCACATGGCATAGTCGATAGTGACCTCATCGCCAGGCCTGATCATCTGCATCGCGACGATGGTGATCTGCCCGTCGAGGCCCGCATTCGGCTCGCAAGCATGGTTGATGTAGTCTGGGGCCTCATCGGGTGTAAGCGAGGCGAGATAGAGGTCCTCCTCAACCTGCACGGTGTGACGGCGGATCTCCTCGGAGAGCTCGCCCAGCTCCTCGGCAGGAACAAGGCGACCGCTCCACACAGCAATGACCTCGCCGCGCTCTATCAGCTCTCGGGCAAATACGGCCTTGCCACCGGCCACGTCACGATTTTGGACTTCGCACTTTTCGGTTAGGTAAGCCGTCCTACTTTGGCTCACGAGACCTCCGCGAGTGCGCGCCGAGCGGTGCGCTTCGCAGTATAGTTGGCGGTGCCGTCCGCTCCCGGTTTGTCATCCGCGCGCGAGAATCCCCCAACGCGGGCGCAAGTGTATGAGAAGCGCATATGAGCATCTACAAAAAAATGCGGCTGGACCGACTATTAGTGGATAAGGGCCTTGCCGCCACTCGCTCGCGCGCGGCGGATCTCATCCGCCTCGGCGCGGTCAGCGTGAACGGCGTGACCGCGGTCAAGCCGGGGGCATTGCTCGACTCCTGCGCCAGCCTCTCGGTCATCTCCGGGGTCTCTTCCTTCGTCTCCCGCGGCGGGCTAAAGCTCGCCACTGCCCTTGATGCCTTCGGGCTCGATCCCAAGGGGCGGATCGCGCTTGATATTGGCGCCTCCACAGGCGGCTTCACTGAGGTGCTGCTAGAGCGCGGGGGAGAACGGGTCTTTGCCGTGGATGTCGGCAGAGATCAGCTGCACCCAAAGCTCCGCGACGACCCGCGGGTGGTGGTGCTGGAGGGGACCGACGCAAGACACCTCAACGCCTCGCTCATCAAGGGCCCCGTGGGCGCCATCGTCGCCGATGTGAGCTTCATCAGCCTGACCAAAGCGCTGCC
>DASPOV010000147.1:0-3472 GCA_035625815.1 Methyloceanibacter sp. | reverse complement strand
CCGCGGTGAAGGTGCTCGCGCTCGCCGCCATCCGGGCGACGCGCGAAGGCACGGCGAAGCGGAACGGCGAAGCGCTTCCCTGTATCGTCGGCTATCCCTTGCCGGGCGAAACGATCGCGCGACGGTATTTCGACGGAAGCGAAGCCTTCGCCATCTTCCCCGGCGATCTGCCCGCTAACCACGAGACGGCTCTCGGTCCCTTACATCCCCAGCCTGACGACGTGCGCTTCGTGGGCTTCCGCCCGCCGAACCCGGTGCCGCTGCCGTCCGGCGGCTTTGCCCCCTTTCCCAATATCCGCCTCGACCGCGCGTTGCAGGCGCTTATTGGAGACCGCCTAAAATGACGAAGCCACGCAAGCCCGCATCCTTCCGTCTCGAGGAAATCGAGCTCGTCGAAACTCCTCTCTCGCCGCCCGCCATTGCCACCGACGTGGTGCAGCTTCCGGCGACCGTGCGCGCTTTGCCAGCGCTTGAGCGAGGCTGGCGCTGGGGCACCATCTTGCTTGCCGCAATCGGCGGTCTCGTCGGGCTGGCCTCAATGTTGTGGCTGCACGATCTGGTGCGCGAGACGATGGCGCGGCAGGATTGGTTCGGCTGGACCACCCTCGTCTTGCTCAGTCTCGCCGTTCTCGCGCTTGTAATGATCATCCTGCGCGAGGCGGCAGGCCTCGCGCGGCTTGGTCGGCTCGGCCGGCTCCGCCACGAGGCCGACGCCGCTGCCATGGAAGGCGACAAGGCGCTTGCACTCGACGTGGTGAGCCGGCTGAAGCGCCTCTATCAGGGGCGCAAGGACCTCGCCTGGGGTCTCGCGCGTCTCGCCGAGCACGAGGGCGACATTATGGATGCCGCCGAGCTTTTGCGAATTTCCGAGCGCACGCTTCTGGCGCCCCTAGATCCGCTGGCGCGGAGCATCGTGGCGGTATCGGCCAAGCGCGTATCGGTGGTCACGGCGGTGAGCCCTGGCGCGCTCATCGACATGCTGTTCGTGGCCGGCGAGAACTTGCGCATGCTGCGCCGGCTCGCGACGCTCTACGGCGCGCGACCCGGCATGCTGTCGCTGATCAAGCTCGCGCGCATGGTCGTGACCCATATCGTGCTGACCGGCGGCATCGCGCTTGGCGACGACGTGATCCAGCAGCTCGTGGGACACGGCCTCACGGCGAAGCTCTCGGCGCGTCTCGGTGAAGGTCTTTTTAACGGCGCGCTCACCACGCGAATCGGGCTTGCGGCGATCGATGTTTGCCGTCCGCTGGCCTATATCGAAGTGCAACGGCCGCGCTTTCGCGAGCTTGTGGCTGAAGTTGCCGGACTTCGCTAAATCGCGAATCCAGCATTGCTCGCCGGACAGAGGCCCAGTGGATAATGGGGATAAGCGATTCTCGCCCTCTCGCCCTCCGCAAGGCGTTATGTAGGATGACCATGTGAGCGGATGGATTGTTGAAGGTGCTGACGGGATCATCCGAAAGTATCTTAGGAGCAATCCGAAGGGTGCCTGAGGAGGAGTCCGAAGGCGCCGGAGACGGTCCGACAGCTCTTCGGGCTAGGCAAGCCCAAGGTCGCTCGTTGCCATGAGCGGCTAAAGGCGGAGGAGTTAGCAAGCGCAGGGTGCCACGGCCTGTCGGCTTTGCCGAAATGCCGTGAGGCTGAGTCGATAGGGCTCTTTGCGCCGCACGCTCGACCGCCGGACCCCGGTTCCAATCCGGCCAAGATTGGGATCGCGTCGCAGCCACGCGACGTTAAATAACGGGCCTAGGCCGGGATTGCGCTGCCTCGTTGTGGGCAACCGCAAAGATGAGCGCGTGATCCAGAGACCGGAAGGTCTCGCGGCGCCGAGATGATCGTCCCGAACGGGCGTGAGGCTCGACATCGCACAGGGGGGCGGGGCTTCGGCTCCGCCTTTCCTTTTTCCGGCTCGCCTTTCCGCTTCAACTTGGTCCTCTTAGCGAGTGGGTCCAGGTCCGCTAAGATGCGCCGCCATGATCAAATTGGCGGAATTGAGGACGTAGGATGCGGAGCTATTCCCGTGTGCTCCTCATCGTGGCGGCAGGCGTGAGCCTGGCGGTCCTCCAAAGTTGCTCGACGGTCGGCCGCATCACCAGTAAAGGCAAGGAAGGTGCCACCACCGACCAGATGGCGCGCTATGTATCGCCGGCAGATCCCATGGCGAGGCCAATTCAGGTGGCTTGGACGTCGGCGCGGGCGAGCTATTGCGGGTTCATGTTCGACCCCGTCAAGCTCAAGAACGACTACATGGCGGATGAAAGCCGCAGGGGCATCGATCCCAATCAACTGCAGCACATATCGGAGACCTATGACTACACGCGCGACTCGGTGACCGACACGATCAAGGCCGATCCCCAATATTGCACCAAGGAGCGCACCGACGCGATCCGCGCCGACCTGAAGCGCTATCTCGCTGGAGACTATACGCCGACGGCCCGTCTTGCGCGCTAAAGTCAGTTGGGCGGTGTCGTCCGCGATGTTGGCGCGGATCCCCTGATCACCGGATAGGAGGCGGGAGCACCAGGTTCCGCGGGAACTTGCGAAAGTTCGGGTCGCGGTTCCGATCGCGGCGCAGGGGCTAGCGCTGGCTGGCCTGGTGCGGCTGGCTCGTGCTTGATCTTCTCGGCAAGGCGGAAGAGCGCGGTCTCGTCCTCCTCGCCGATGAGCAGATAGGCGATGCCGTCGTCCGACCAGGACACCGAGCCGATCGCGCCCGCCTGCCTGAAGGCTGGCTCGCCGTCTCCGCTTCCCCGCATGGCGTAGACCGCGAGCAGCGCGCCTTCGGCGCCGAGATAGAGTATCTGGGCGAGCGGCGTGTCGCCGAAGCGCAAGAGCCGGGCGCGCACGAATTTGAAGCCTTGCGGCTGAAGATCCGGAAGCTTCACCGCCGGTGTGATGGCTTGGGCAAGTTGGAAGGCCACGAGATCGAGATTGCCCTGGCCTTCCAGCCCGACCTCGACGCCGCCGAAAAGAAGCGCCTGAGCGCGCAGCACTTGCTCCTGCCATGTCGTCGCCGTAATCGGCGCTGGCACAACCTTAGGAGCCGGAGTGGCCGCGGCGACCGGCTGCCTTCCAGACGCTAGCGCCGGCTGGCGAAGCGCAGTGCGGTCCGGTGTGATGAGCGGCCAGCCATAGCCGCCGACGAGTGCGGCGAGCGCAAGACCAATGCCGACGACGGTGAGCCCGACCCTGCCTAGGCCGTCGCCGCGCTGCCGTTCGATCCGCGGCGGCAGCATGGGCGCGGCCAGCACTTCCACCACCTCGCCGGCAAGAATCGCCTCGAAGGCGGATTCGAGCCTGGCATGGGCCTCTTTGAGCGCATCGACGCGGCGGGCGATCACGTCGTCCTGCTCGAGCACCTTGTCGACGGCGCGTGTCTGATCGCGTACGAGCTGTCCGTCGACATAAGCTACGAGCAATTCGTCACTGAGCTCGGTCATTGGTGTCGTCCTGTGATTTGCTCGTATTC
>DASPOV010000146.1:0-2175 GCA_035625815.1 Methyloceanibacter sp. | reverse complement strand
TCGGTCTTGCCGACACCGGTGGGACCAGAGAACAGATAGCAGCCGATCGGCTTCTCCGGTTCGCGCAGACCCGCGCGGGCAAGCTTGATCGAGGCGGACAGCGACTCGATCGCCTTGTCCTGGCCAAACACCACGCGCTTCAAGGTCTGCTCGAGGTGCTTGAGCACCTCGGCATCGTCCTTCGACACGCTCTTCGGCGGAATTCGCGCCATCGACGCGATCGTGGTCTCGATTTCCTTGATGCCGATCGTCTTCTTGCGCTTGTTCTCGGCAACCAGCATCTGCGCCGCGCCGGATTCGTCGATCACGTCGATGGCCTTGTCGGGCAGCTTACGGTCGTGGATGTAGCGCGAGGAGAGCTCGACTGCCGCCTTGATGGCATCGCTCGTATATTTGAGCTTGTGATAATCCTCGAAATACGGCTTCAGGCCTTCGAGGATTTCGATCGCGTCGGGGATCGTCGGCTCGTTGACATCGATCTTCTGGAAGCGGCGGACCAGCGCCCGATCCTTCTCGAAATGCTGCCGGTATTCCTTGTAGGTGGTCGAGCCGATGCAGCGCACCGTGCCGGAAGCGAGAGCGGGCTTGAGCAGATTTGACGCATCCATTGAACCGCCGGAGGTGGCGCCGGCGCCGATCACGGTGTGGATCTCGTCGATGAACAGGATCGCGCCTGGATAGGCTTCAAGCTCCTTAATGACTTGCTTGAGGCGTTCTTCGAAGTCGCCGCGATAGCGTGTGCCGGCAAGCAGCGTGCCCATGTCGAGCGCGAATATCGTCGCATCGCGCAGCACGTCAGGTACTTCACCATGGACGATGCGGCGCGCGAGGCCCTCGGCGATCGCGGTCTTGCCGACACCAGCCTCACCGACGAAAAACGGATTGTTCTTCAGCCGCCGGCACAACACCTGGATCGTCCGGTTGATCTCGGCCTCACGGCCGATCAGCGGATCGATCTTGCCCTCACGCGCCTTCTTGTTGAGGTTGACGCAATAGGCATCGAGCGCATCGCCCTTCTTTTTCGTCTCGTCGCCGGACTTGGTGTCGCTCTCCTCGTTGGCGCCCTGCACCGGCCGCGCTTCCGGCACGCCAGGCCGCTTAGCCATGCCGTGGCTGATGTAATTGACCGCGTCATAGCGCGTCATGTCTTGCTCTTGCAGGAAGTACGCCGCATGGCTCTCGCGCTCAGCGAAGATCGCGACGAGCACGTTAGCGCCGGTCACCTCTTCGTGCCCGGACGATTGCACATGAATGACGGCGCGCTGAATGACGCGTTGGAAGCCCGCAGTTGGCTTGGAATCCTCAGCTCCATCGGTGACCAGATTGTCCAGCTCGGATTCGAGATAGGCGACCAATCTCCGGCGCAGCTTTTCCAGATCAACGTTGCACGCCCGCATGACCACCGCGGCATGCTGATCATCGATCAGGGCGAGAAGCAGGTGCTCGAGCGTCGCATATTCATGATGGCGCTCGTTGGCAAGCGCGAGCGCCCTATGAAGCGACTGTTCAAGGCCGCGGGAGAACGTGGGCATTCAAGGTCCTCTTCATCCAACATTCTCCAGGATCAACGGTAGCAGACGGCGGAGTTTCCTGGAAGCCGCTCGCAGAGCCAAAATCAAAAATATCCAAGAGAGATAACTACGCATCTCCGGCGGGCTTCCCAGCCCGTACGGCGATCTTAAGGCCAGTGCATTGGCCATATGAGTCCCAGAAATTTTGCACGAGCCTATGCGGCGAAACGGGTAGCGGCCGCCAGCACGTCTCAGCGGCGTACGTCGTGCTCTGGGTTCGAGCAATGTCCTCTTTACCCCCGAAAGCTGACATACGATCAGGATGTCCGCTTTGTGCCAAAAGCAGACATCCAGAGAGACTTTCTTTAAAGCCGCTTTAGGCCGATCTCCTAGCGCCCTTGGTGTGGAATCGTCAGGCAATCAGCATTTCTGGCGCGCAGCGTCGACGCGGTCGATCAGGTCATTGATGACCGCGCTGCTCCGGAGCGGAAATATGCTGACCGGTGCGCAGAAAGCGATTGTCTTGCCGAACACGTCGGCCGGCAGCCTTTTCGGCGGGAGGAAGACGTCGAGCGCATTGCGGATGGTCTCAGGAAGGCATCGCTACTGAACTGATGGTGAAACTTGGTCTTGCTCAATGAGATAACGAGCACAATTTCCGCGA
>DASPOV010000145.1:0-5236 GCA_035625815.1 Methyloceanibacter sp. | reverse complement strand
GGGTGATCGTCATCGCTGCGGCCCGCTCGCAGCCACCTGCAGCAGTCGTTCACGAAACCCCCGCACAGCACGCACGAGCAAGGAGACGCGACGGTGGAGCGAGACAAGGCACTCGAGATGGCGATGACCCAGATCGAGAAGCAGTTCGGCAAGGGCTCGGTCATGAAGATGGGCGAGAAGGGCACCATGAAGGTCGAGACCGTGCCCACGGGCGCCCTGGCCCTCGACCTGGCCCTCGGCGTCGGGGGTCTGCCACGCGGCCGGGTGGTCGAGGTCTACGGCCCCGAGTCCTCGGGCAAGTCCACGCTGGCCATGCACGTGGTGGCCGAAGCCCAACGCAACGGCGGCATCTGCGCCTACATCGACGCCGAGCACGCCATGGACCCCGTCTACGCCAAGGCCATCGGCGTCAACATCGACGACCTCCTCATCTCCCAGCCCGACACCGGGGAGCAGGCCCTCGAGATCGCCGACATGCTGATCCGTTCCGGTGCGCTCGACGTGCTGGTGGTCGACTCCGTTGCCGCGTTGACGCCAAAGGCGGAGCTCGAAGGCGAAATGGGCGAGCAACTTCCGGGCTCACAGGCGCGGCTGATGAGCCAGGCCCTGCGCAAACTCACGGCCTCGATCTCCAAGTCTCGCTGCATGGTCATCTTCATCAACCAGATCCGCATGAAGATCGGCGTGATGTTCGGCTCGCCCGAGACCACGAGCGGCGGCAACGCCTTGAAATTTTACGCTTCGGTCCGGCTCGACATCCGCCGCATCGGCGCTATCAAGGAGCGCGAAGAGGTGGTCGGCAACCAGACCCGCGTTAAGGTGGTGAAGAACAAGGTGGCCCCTCCCTTCAAGCAGATCGAGTTCGACATCATGTATGGCGAGGGCGTTTCTAAGACCGGCGAGCTGGTCGATCTTGGAGTCAAGGCAGGGATCGTGGAGAAGTCGGGCTCCTGGTTCTCATTCGACTCTGAGCGCATCGGCCAGGGCCGCGAGAACGCCAAGCAGTTCCTGAAGGAGCATCCGCAAGTTGCCGAGCGCATCGAGCGCGCCATTCGCCAGAACGCCGGCCTGATTGCCGGTCAGATTCTGGACGGGGGCGCGGAGGCGAGGGGCGAGGGCGCCGAGGGCGAAGAAGGTGCCACCGGCTTTGCCGAGGATGGCAGCGTGTCGCCGATGGGTGGAGCTGCCGCCAGGCGCGGTCGCCGCGGGGCCTAGGACCGAAGGCCTGATCGCTGCGGGTCGATGCCCCTGGACACTCCCTGTTCGCCGAACTATGTCTGGGACGAATTCTTGAAGCCCGCTCCTCATCCCTTGGAGCAGCGCCACAACGCTTGGCGGTCGCCAGAATCGCTAGGATTCGTTTGCGATCTTCGCGTAGCCTCGCTCGCGATAAGAGGCCTCCCGGCGTCGCTGTCATGAGCTCAGCCAAGAAGACAAGCGTCAAGCAAGAGAAGGCCGGGGCGAAACCAGGCAAGAAGAAGGTTAGCCGGAACAGCATGAACGACAAGATGGTCAAGGGCGCGGCCACCTCCAGCCACCTCGCCGCAAGCGTTACCAACACGAGTGTCAACGCCATCCGCGCGGGCTTTCTAGATTTTTTCACCCGCAACGATCATCACATCCTCCCGTCGAGCCCGCTCGTTCCCCGTCACGACCCGACGCTGATGTTCACCAATGCGGGGATGGTGCAGTTCAAGAACGTGCTTACCGGCGCCGAACGCCCGCGCTTCACCCGCGTGGCCACTGCGCAGAAATGCGTACGCGCCGGCGGCAAGCACAACGACCTCGACAATGTGGGCTACACCCCGCGGCACCACACCTTCTTCGAGATGCTCGGCAACTTCTCCTTCGGCGACTATTTCAAGGAGCGCGCGATCCTACTCGCCTGGGAGCTGCTCACCAAGGACTACGCGCTCGACAAAAAGCTGCTACTGATCACGGTCTTTGCCGACGACGACGAGGCTGCGGCGCTCTGGAAGAAGATCTCGGGCTTCCCCGATGAGAAGATCATCCGCATCGCGGGCAGCGACAATTTCTGGTCCATGGGCGAGCTTGGGCCGTGCGGGCCCTGCTCCGAGATTTTCTACGATCATGGTCCGAGCGTGCGCGGCGGCCCGCCCGGAAGCGCTGATGCAGAAGGCGACCGTTTCGTCGAGATCTGGAATCTCGTCTTCATGCAATATGAGCAATTGCCGGGAAAGCGCGTGGACCTGCACGAGCCTTCCATCGACACCGGCATGGGGCTCGAGCGCATTGCCGCGGTGCTGCAAGGCACCCACGACAATTATGAAATCGATCTGTTCAAGACGTTGATCGCGGCGTCGGTCTCGCTCACGGGCGTGCCCGCCAAGGGCGAGGCGAAGCCCAGCCACCGCGTTATCGCCGATCATCTGCGCGCCTCCGCTTTCCTGATCGCCGACGGGGTACTGCCGTCGAACGAGGGCCGGGGCTACGTGCTCCGCCGCATCATGCGGCGCGCCATGCGCCACGCCCATCTGCTCGGCGCCGAGGAGCCGCTCTTATGGCGGCTCGTGCCCGCGCTAGTCACCGAGATGGGCCACGCCTACCCTGAACTTGAGCGGGGCTCGAGCCTCATAGTCGAGACGCTGAAACTCGAAGAGACCCGTTTCCGCGACACGCTCGAGCGCGGCTTGCGTCTTCTCGGCGACGCGACCAAGGGCATGCTGCGCGGCGCCATGCTTCCCGGCGAGACGGCCTTCAAGCTCTACGACACCTATGGCTTCCCCTTCGATCTCACCGAGGACGCGCTCAAAGCGCGCGGCATCGGCGTCGATACCAAGGGATTTGCCGCTGCCATGGAACGCCAGCGTGCCGAGGCGCGGAAGTCCTGGGCAGGCTCCGGCGAAGCGGCGACAGAGGCGCTATGGTTCGAGCTCAAGGAGGAGGTGGGCGCCACGGAGTTCTTGGGCTACGACACAGAAGTCTCCTCTGGCGGGATCGTGGCGCTCGTGAAGGACGGGAATCGCGTCTCCGAGCTCAACGCCGGCGAGCGCGGCGCGGTTATCGTCAATCAGACGCCATTCTATGGTGAGTCCGGCGGCCAGGTCGGCGATCGCGGCCTAATCTCCGGTCCATCAGGCGCCCGCTTCATGGTCGAGAACACCCAGAAAAAGCACGGCCTGTTCCTGCACTTGGGTGCGCTTGAGGCAGGCTGGCTCAAAGTGGGCGAGGTAGTAGACCTTGAAGTAGATCACGCCCGCCGCACCGCGACGCGGGCCAATCACTCCGCAACCCACCTCCTGCATGAGGCGCTCCGCGAAGTGCTGGGCTCCCATGTGGCGCAGAAGGGCTCGCTCGTCGAACCTGGCCGGCTCAGATTCGATTTCTCCCATCCGCGGCCGATGACTCAAGCCGAAATCCATGCCGTTGAATATCTCGCCAACAGCATGGTGTTGCAGAACTTCGCGGTCGAAACCCATCTGATGCGCGCCGACGAGGCGATTGACAAGGGCGCACTTGCGCTGTTCGGCGAGAAATATGGCGATGAGGTCCGCGTCGTCAGCATGGGCAAGAGCACCTTGAGCAAAAAAGCCGACCATGCCTATTCCATCGAGCTTTGCGGCGGCACCCATGTGCGCCGCACCGGCGATATCGGCCTGTTCAAGATCGTGGACGAAGGCGCGGTCTCGTCCGGCGTGCGCCGCATCGAGGCGCTGACGGGTGAGGGCGCGCGATCCTATCTTGCCACGCAAGACCAACGTGTGCGTGAGGCGGCGGAGCTCCTCAAAGTCGGCCCCGATGAGATGATCCAGCGACTTGCTGCCATCCTCGATGAGCGGCGGAAGCTCGAACGGCAGTTGGCTGAAGCCAAGCGCGAGCTACTTGTCACGCAAAACAAAGTTGAATCGGGTCGGCCGAATGCAGGAAGTCAAACTCGCGACGACGTCATCTTCAAATACGTTCCCAATGCAAGTCCCAAAGACCTGCGTAGCCTCGTTGACGCTTACAAGACGAGTATCGGCGACGGCGTTGTTACGGTCATAACTACGACCAATGACAAAGCCAGCTTTGCGATCGGCGTCGTGGGGAACTACACAACCGCAAATAGCGCCTCTAACATTGCCCAACAGATTTCGGAAGTGCTCGGCGGCAGTTCTGGGGGGAGAGTCGATTTCGCGCAGGGGGGTGGCCCGAACATCGAAAAGGTGAACGAAGCTGGCGAACTGCTCTACCGGCTAGTTCAGAAACCCTAGGGAGCGATTGACGGCCTATCGATGGGCATCTGTTCTAATCATTGCGCGCGGGGGCGAAGGCCTGGATCTGGCTCAAGCCGGAGGAGCTGATCGCGCCCGCGCTCAAGTCGAGCTCGATGCCATCGTTGCCAGGATTACGGGCCGCGCCGCCGAGGATATAGGCACACGCCCCGCTGGAAACGCCTGACGACGAGCCTCAAGACCGCCTGGCGCCACTGGCGGCTGAAGTTCCACGACGCGCTGGAAGTGGGCGGCGAGGCCCATCCGGTCGGCCGCGTCGTCAACATCTTCCTCGTCATTCTCATCATCGCCAACGGCCTCGCCTTCACGAAGCTCCTCTACACGCGCCTGATACATCCGGTGCGCTGATCGTGGCGGCAGGCGACCCCGGAGGCGCCATGTTCATCGGCATCGGCAAGGCGACGGTGCAGATCGCGCCGGGGCGCCACGCCAAGCTGTACCAAGGGCGATTTCTCGGCGACATGTCGCTGTTCGAACGCCGCCGCCACAAGGATGACGTCGTCGCCGGCCCCATCGGCCGGGTCTATGTGCTGGACAGCGAGGGGCTCGCCCGTTAGAGCCGCCGTCATCCTGAGATCGTCTGCCATATCCGCGAGGTGGCGAAGGAACGCGAGCGCGAGAACGAGCGGTTTCGAAGCGCGGCGCGACCCGGCCGCAAACGGAATTCAGCCAAGAAGGTGGGTGAGACCGAAGCGCAATAGGCGCGGACGTTAAGCTGCGGCGCGGTCTGCCATCGTGTGCCGCAATCGCTCATCGATCTTGTCGAGAAAGCCGGTGGTGGAGAGCCAAGCCTGATCGGCGCCGACGAGAAGCGCAAGATCCTTGGTCATGAAGCCAGCCTCGACGGTACCAACCACGACTTTTTCGAGCGTCTCGGCGAAACGGGCGAGATCGGCGTTGTCGTCGAGCTTGGCGCGATGCTTCAGCCCGCCGGTCCAGGCAAAGACGGAGGCCGTGGCATTGGTCGAGGTCTCCCGCCCCTGCTGATGCTGCCGGTAATG
>DASPOV010000144.1:0-2067 GCA_035625815.1 Methyloceanibacter sp. | reverse complement strand
GCATTCCCCGCCATGTTGAAAGGCGCGAACTTTCCCGTCTTCCTGCTCGGCTGCGGCGATCAGGCGGCGCTGGCGGCAAGCCTTGCAGGCACGGGCGAAGCTCCTTGCCGCGCAGCCATTGACTAACGCCAATGGGTCAAGTGTGGGCCAACGCTCGCGCTTCCATGCAAGGCGAGGTAGAAGGCGGCTTTAGAGGCCAAGCGGATCGTCGATGGCTGAAAGCATCCTCTTCCTTACCGGACACCTTGCCCGTCCCCGGCTCGAGGCGGAACTTGAGAGCATGAAGGCGAGCTTCGCATGGAAGGTGCTCGATATCGGGGTGAAGGTCGCGGCGCTGATGACTGAAGAGATTATCAAACGCCGGCTGCCAAATTCGGTGGAGGCGGACAAGATCATGCTGCCCGGTCGCTGCCGCGCCGATCTCGACCGACTGAGCGAGCGCTTCGGTGTACCCTTCGTGCGGGGGCCGGACGAGCTCAAGGACATTCCCGGCTATTTCGGCCGCGCCCGCAAGGCGTCCGACATGACCAAATATGACATCCAGATCTTTGCCGAGATCGTCGATGCTTCGGCGCTTTCCATCGAGGCGATCCTCGCCCGCGCCGAGGACTATGTGCGGAAAGGCGCCAATGTGATCGATCTTGGTTGCCTGCCCGAGACGCCCTTCCCGCATCTGGAGGAGGCGGTGCAGGCCCTGCGGGCGAAGGGCAACAAAGTGAGCGTCGATTCTGCAGAGCCGGAGGAGCTGCTACGCGCCGGCAAGGCCGGCGCCGACTTCCTGCTCAGTCTGAGTCAGGACACGTTGCACATCGCCGATAAGGTCAAGTCGACACCGGTGCTGATCCCCAAGGATCATGGCGACATGGCCTCGCTCTACCGCGCCATGGATGCGCTTGACGCCAAGGGCCGCGCCTATCTCGCCGACCCGGTGCTCGATCCCATCAATTTTGGCTTCATGGAGTCGCTGGAGCGATATGCAAGACTGCGGCGCGATCGCCCCAAGGCCGAGATACTGCTCGGTACCGGCAACCTCACCGAGCTGACCGACGCCGACACGACTGGCATCACCGCTGTCCTGCTTGGCATCGCGTCGGAGCTCCACATCAGGAATGTGCTCGTGGTGCAGGTGAGCCCCCATACGCGGCGCACCGTGGAGGAGCATGACCTTGCGCGGCGCATCATGTACGCCGCACGCGCCGACCATGATTTCCCTAAGGACTACGCCTCCGGCCTGCTTGCGCTACACTCCCGCCGGCCATTTCCGCAAACGCCGGAAGAGGTCGCCGAAAGCGCGGCCGAGGTACGCGATAAGAACTTCCGTATCGAAATCGCCGAGGACGGCATCCACATCTATAACCGCGACGGTCATCACATCGCCCAGGACGTGCTAGAGCTTTATCCGAAGCTCGACATCGAGAAGGACGGGGCGCATGCCTTTTATCTCGGCGTTGAATTGGCCCGAGCTGAGATCGGCTGGCGGCTCGCCAAGCGTTATGCCCAAGACGAGCCACTCGACTGGGGTGTCGCGGCAGACGCCCCAGCCGACGATAAGACCAGGTTCAGAGAAGCAGGCCATACGCTGATCGCCATGAAGAAGCGCCGAGCCTCATAGGGCGGCGGGAGAGCGCGGAGAACAGTCATGCCGATGATTAGGGAGAGCATCGTCACCACCCTCAACCCTGAGGGGAAGGTGCATATCGCACCGCTCGGCCTCATCGCTGAAGACGAAAGGTGGATCCTCGCGCCCTTCAAGCCCTCGACCACGCTCGACAATCTGCACGACACGCCCTACGCGGTGGCGAACTTCACCGACGATGTGCTGATCTTTGCCGGCTGCATCACGGGCAATCGCGACTGGCCGACGCGGCCTGCGGGCCGGGTTCCCGGCGCGATCCTCGACGGCGCGCTCGCCCACGCCGAGCTGAAGGTCGACCATGTGGAAGAAGGTGAACAGCGGCCGCGTTTCCATTGCAACGTGGTGTGCGAGGCTTCGCACGCTTCCTTCAAAGGCTTCAACCGCGCACAGGCGGCGGTGATCGAGGCGGCAATTTTAGCGAGCCGCATGCA
>DASPOV010000143.1:0-15909 GCA_035625815.1 Methyloceanibacter sp. | reverse complement strand
GGCAGGTTCATCCCCAAAACATCAGACTGAAATACCCGGAAGCGGCGGCGTCACTTATCGTCCCTTCAGTTAATTGGCGCCTCGGAGGCTTTAAATGGCCCATAGTCGATGCTCGGCGACTTCGCTTTCGGCCTCGACTTTGATCTCATGGCCTAGATAACCGCCGACGGTAAACCAAACGTGCTTCCCTTCCCGGTAAACCCTAACCTCGAATTACAGAAGTTAGATGGCACAGCAATCGACCGCTTTTACGCCGAACGCCGCGAGATGGGTTAGCGCCTCTCACGCTGCACCATGTCCACTCCCTGCTCGGGCAGATTCTTGAATCAGCCGTCAAGGGAAAGAAGCTGGTTCGCTCGCCCAAGGCCGATATCCAGACCAAGCCCCGACCGAAGCGCCGCGACAAGATCGAGGTTCTAGACGAGGCGGAGCTTGCTGCCCTGCTCGATCACCTACAGTGACAAGCGGTTACGAACGGTCAAAACACCGCTGTCACGCTTCCCAAAAATGCCAGAAATCGAGGCTAGAAACTACGAACGGTGACGAGTGAATACGCCATTCTTAAATTGACCAGATTTGGCGGAATCATCTATCGATCGCTCCTGGGCGATGTTTGCGCACCGGTCCGCGAGGGGGTTCATCAATGAGCATAAGAACCGCGTGGCTTGTCGGGAGCCTGTCATTGGCTCTTTGCCTTTCGGCCGGCATTGCGCTCGCCGAAGATGGCACGACAGTGCAAAAGACGCCCGCCACCACCGGCACCGTCACCCCGCAACATACGCCATCCTACGATGCCGCAGAGCCCGATGCAGCCGCTGCCCCGACCACAGGCGAGCTTAACCCGAATACCGGCGATGAGGGTGCTGGCTGGGAGGCCGCAGTGGAAGCCGCGCGGGGCCCGACGCCGCTGATTGGTGAGCAGGAGGATGCCGCCGTCCAGCGTATCAACGCCTATTTCAACGCAATCACCAATTTGCAGGGCAATTTCGAGCAGATCGACTCCAACAACAAGCACGCCAAGGGCCGCTTCTATGTACAGCGGCCAGGCAAGCTCAGATTCGATTACGAGCCGCCGAGCACACTCCGCATCGTCGCGGACGGACATTTTCTAGCCATCGAGGATTCCGACCTCAAGACGATTGAGAAATATCCGCTTGAATCCACGCCGTTCCGCCTATTACTGGGCGACGGGGTCAATCTTGCCCGTGACGCGCGCATCGTCGGGGTCGAGAGCGGCGAGGGCTCGCTTGCCATTTCGCTTGAAGACAAGGCGGGCGAGGCCGCAGGCCAAATCAAGCTTTATTTCGAGACCACGCCGGAGATGAAGCTCAAGCAATGGGTGATTACCGATGCCCAGGGCCTCAGCACAGCGGTCACTATCGACGATATCGTTGCTGGGCGAAAGGTCGCGGCCGATTTCTTCAATTCCACCGTCTCGTTTCAGCCGTTCCGCTAGAGTTCACAAAATCGTTAACACTCGCCAACTAACAGCTTACAATGCAATACTTTAAGCTCAATCTGGCGGGTCAGCATTTACGCCATATTAATTTTTTTGCCCCGCGCCAGTTGAAATCCTGACGCAACCTCCATACTTTGTTGTGCAGAAGCGGCCCACATCGCTTTTCATCGGTAGTGCCCCCCGTCTAGCCGAAGATGTGGTCCGCCCGTGCCGGCTTCCCTCCCGGCACGCGCGCGCAAAAAACGCGCTTCTGGCGCCCAACCACGCGCAGCGGTTGGGCGCCTTTCTTTTGGGGCACTCCTCATGCGTTGTCGCCTCGCCACGTGGAACATTAACTCGGTCCGGCTCCGGCTCGACCTGGTCGAGCGCTTCGTTAGAGCGCACCAGCCCGACATTCTCTGTTTGCAGGAGATCAAATGCACGAATGGCAGTTTCCCCGAGCTGCCAATGCGGGCGCTCGGCTTCAGTCATGTGGCGATCGCCGGTCAGAAGGGATACCACGGTGTCGCCATCCTCTCCCGCATTCCCTTCGCACGAATCGAACGCCGAGACATTTGCGGGCGGGGACATGCTCGGCATCTCTCCGTTACTCTAGATGGGGGCTCTCCGACGGCAAGAAAACCGCTCGTGCTGCACAATGTCTATGTGCCAGCGGGTGGCGACCTGCCAGACCCCGCGCTGAATCCAAAGTTCCGCCACAAGCTCGATTTCCTCGAAGCCATGGACGCTTGGTTCCGTGGTATGCGCAGCAAGCGAACCAATCGCGTGATCCTCGTCGGCGATCTCAACGTGGCGCCGCTTCCGACCGATGTGTGGTCGCACAAGCGACTGCTCAAGGTCGTTAGCCATACAACTGCGGAGGTGGAGCGGTTCGAGCGCATGCGGGCTGCGCATGATTGGGTCGACGTGATGCGCCAGCATGTGCCGCCGGAAGAGAGGCTCTACACGTGGTGGAGCTACCGGGCGCGCGATTGGCGCACGTCCAATCGCGGCCGCCGTCTCGATCATATCTGGACTACGCCAGCACTGGACGGAACCGCGGTCTCGCTACGCGTCCTCGACGAGGCACGCGACTGGCCGCACCCCTCGGATCATGTTCCGGTCATCGCCGACTTCGCGATTGACGAATAAGTCCCCCTCACCCGATTCGCCGCTTAAGCGGCGATCCACCCCTCTCCCACGAGGGAAAGGGGAAGGAGGGTGCTATATCGACAGCCTCACCCCTTTGTGGGAGAGGGCTTTACGTCGCGACTTGTGCGGGGAAGCCTGCACGAGTCGCATGGCGGAAAGGGTGAGGATAAACGCCGTCGAGTTTACTGAGGCACAAGCTTGTAGCCGCCGGTTTCGGTGATGAGCAGCTCGGCCTGGGATGGATCCTTCTCGATCTTCTGGCGCAGGCGATAGATGTGGGTCTCAAGCGTGTGCGTGGTGACCCCGGCGTTGTAACCCCAGACCTCATGCAATAGCACATCGCGGGTAACCACCCGCTCGCCGGCGCGATAGAGATATTTGAGGATGGAGGTTTCCTTTTCGGTGAGCCTGATTTTGCCGCCGCCGCTATCGACGAGTAGTTTGGACGCAGGCTTGAAGGTGTAAGGCCCGATAGTGAAGACGGCGTCCTCGCTCTGCTCGTGCTGCCTGAGTTGCGCGCGGATACGAGCGAGCAGCACGCCGAGCTTGAACGGCTTGGTGACATAGTCGTTGGCGCCGGATTCCAAACCGAGGATGGTGTCGGCATCAGAGGCTTGAGCCGTCAACATGACGACGGGGCCCTTAAACCCGCTGCGGCGGAGCAGCTTGCAGGTCTCCCGTCCATCGAGGTCGGGAAGGCCAACGTCGAGAAGCACAAGATCCACATCGCCATTGCGCGCAAGCTTAAGCCCCTCCGTCGCATTGGCGGCGAGCAGCGTGTCGAACTCCTCATGCAACGAAAGCTGCTCGCTCAAGGAGTCTCGAAGTTCATCGTCGTCGTCAATGATTAGGATCTTGCGCGCATTTCCCATTGGTGGGCCCCGATTGAACCCCGAGATGTCCAGTAATAAGGGCGGGCTTCCCATTGGACAAGCGGATCGGCTAGCTTGATAGAACGCAAAGACCAATAGGCTATGGGAGTTAAGCGGAGCATCGCGGTCAGGCGCGCTCCCGGAAATCCAAGCGAAGGGCGCATCGCCTTGGCTCATGGCGTCCGGCGTGCCGCGCTCGGCCGAAGCAGCATCGCCGCATTGAAGCGCGAGGGCGACGGCGCCACGCCGCTCGGCCGCTTTCCGATCCGCCAAGTGCTTTATCGCGCCCGCCGCGTGCCAAGACCAAGGACGGAGCTTCCGGTGCGTGCGATCCGCTCCGTCGACGGCTGGTGCGAGGACCCCACGGACCGCAACTACAATAGGCTCGTTAAGCTGTCGAGGTCACGCGCCGAACATTTGACCCGCATCGACCACCTTTACGATCTCGTGCTCGTGCTCGGTTACAACGATCGTCCGCGGGCGAGGGGACGCGGCAGTGCCATTTTCTTGCATCTTGCCCGGCGCGGTTATTCGTCGACGGAAGGCTGCATTGCTCTCTCGCGCCAGGACCTGCTCATGCTGCTTGCGCAGCTGCGGCGAGGGTCGGTAATTGCGGTGATGTAAGAATCTATTTTTTGTCGGGCTGGCGCGCGCCGAAGATTGCGGTGCCGATGCGAACATAGGTCGCGCCGAAGACAATAGCCTTTTCGAAATCTCCGCTCATGCCCATGCTCAGCTCCTTCAGCTTGAGGCGTGCGGCGATCTTGGCGAGCAACGCAAAGTGCAAGGCCGCTTCCTCGTCGAGCGGCGGAATGCACATCAGGCCTTCGATCGCAAGACAATAGTCGTCGCGACATAGCCCGACAAAGTCGTCCGTTTCGCTTGGAAGTATGCCGGCTTTCTGTAGCTCCTCGCCGGTGTTCACCTGCACGAGAAGCCGCGGTCTCTTTTCGGCGCGCCCGAACTCCTCGGCGAGCGCCTGCGCGATCTTTGGCCGGTCGACGCTGTGAATCACTTCGAACAGTTGCACCGCATCGCGCACCTTGTTCGACTGAAGGGGGCCGATGAGATGGAGCTCGAGGTTGGGATGACGCTCCTTCAACGCTGGCCACTTTGCCTTGGCCTCCTGCACCCGGTTCTCGCCGAAGCGGCGTTGGCCTAACAGAATTGTCTCTTCTATCGCGTGTTCGGAGACGGTCTTGGCGACGGCGATCAGCTTCACGGTCGCTGGATCCCGGCTAGCGCGCCTCGCCGCAGCGGTGATGTCGCGTTCGACCGCCTGCAGTGAGGCTGAAACAGTTTCGCTCATAGCTCCGGCATGACAGAGAGCAGGCGAGCCCGCAAGTCTACTGCACCCCGAACTGGTCAAAGGCTGCGGCGATATCGGGTTTGATCGCCTTGGCGGCAATGTCTTCAGCGCCGCTCGCATCGCCGGTGCCGCGCCCGAAAAGCGCCGTGGCGCGCTTCGCATCGAGCTGCAACGCAGCATCGTAATCGACGATCGCGTTGTCGATCTGTCCTTGGCTGAAATAGGCGAAGCCGCGGCTCTCATGCGCTCGCATGTTTCGGCCCGATATTCACCGCCGCGCTATAGTCACGAATAGAGCGCTCACTATCGCCCTTGCTGAAATAGACGCGTCCGCGGTTGAAATAGGCAAGGCCGACTTTGCATCAAGCGTGATTGCCCGGTCGAAGTCGCGAAGCGCATATTCGAAATCGCCGCGGCGCGCATAAGTGAGGCCGCGCGCGACATAACCGGCAGCTTGATCTGGCTCTAGCTCGACGACACGGTTGTTGTCTTCAAGCGCGCGCTCATAAGCGCGCTGATCGGCATAGATCGCGGCGCGGTTGCTCAAGGCCTTGACTTGGCGTAGATCGAGTTTAATCGCGGTGTCGTAGTCTCGAATGGCGCGGTCCGGATCCTTCTTGGCTTGACAGGCGATGCGGCGTTGTCATGATCGAGCGCCAAGCCCTCGCCGAAATCGTGGATGCGTTGTCGAAGTCCTCTTGCTTCAGGTAAGCGGCAGCTCTGCGGAAGTAGCTCAGGGCAAGTTCCCGGCCTTGAATGGGGCCCCATCGATCACGATGCTGCAGCCGCTGACCTGCTGCTCGACCGTCAGATTTTCTTGCCCCTTGCACGAGACAGCATCCTGGTCGCTTTCGGCTCGCGCCGGGGCCGTCGGGGCGCTGGCCACAAGCATCATCGCGCACCTTAGAATAAGCAGGCTCAGCATCAGATCGGCCCAGGTTCGCGATTTGCCTGTTGGCTCGGCCATGGCCGACATTTTGCTCATAGTCACGGCGTGCGGCAAATCACGATGTCGGTGCCGGGGCCAGATTGACCGGGCTTCGGCTTTCGTGGCCTAGTCGGCGCAAATTTGGACCACAGCAAGAGCTTATGAGCAGAGATCGCTACAATCCGCGCGAAGCAGAGCCCCGCTGGCAGAAACTCTGGGAGGAGCGGGGGTTCTTCCGCGCCAACGAGAACGATCCGCGTCCCAAATATTATGTTCTTGAAATGTTCCCGTATCCTTCGGGGCACATCCATATGGGGCATGTGCGCAACTACACTATGGGCGACGTGGTGGCGCGCTACATGCGCGCGCGCGGCCACAATGTGCTGCACCCCATGGGCTGGGATGCTTTCGGACTGCCCGCGGAGAACGCCGCCATCGAGCGTGGCATCCATCCGGCCAAATGGACCTATGACAACATCGCCACCATGCGTGGGCAGCTGAAAAGCATGGGGCTCTCGCTCGACTGGTCGCGCGAACTCGCGACCTGCGACCTCGACTACTACCATCAGCAGCAGAAGCTGTTTCTCGATCTGCTTGCGGCGGGCCTCGTCGACCGCAAGCAGCGCAAGGTGAATTGGGACCCGGTCGACCGGACCGTACTCGCCAATGAGCAGGTGATCGACGGCCGCGGCTGGCGCTCAGGCGCGCTCGTCGAACAACGCGAGCAGCCGGAATGGGTGTTCAAAATCACCGACTACGCGCAGGACCTGCTCGACGCGATCCGTACGCTCGACCGATGGCCGGAGAAGGTGCGGCTGATGCAGGCGAACTGGATCGGCCGCTCGGATGGTTTGCTGATCCGCTTCGAACTTGCCCAGGGGACCGGACTAAAGGATCACGACGCGATCCAGGTGTTCACCACGCGACCCGACACGCTATTTGGCGCGAGCTTTATGGCGATTGCGCCGGATCATGCGCTGGCAAAGGCGATCGCCGAGCGCGACGCGAAGGTTGCCGCCTTCATCGCGGATTGCCAGCGAATGGGGACGACGACCGCCGAGCTCGAGACGCAAGTGAAGAAAGGATGCGACACCAACCTGCGCGTGAAGCATCCCGCCGTCGAGGGCGCGGAGCTACCGGTCTATATCGCCAACTTCATCGCCATGGAGTACGGCACCGGCGCGATCTTCGGCTGCCCGGCGCATGATCAGCGCGATCTTGAATTTGCGCGGGCCTATGGTCTTCCCGTGGTGCCGGTCGTCTTGCCGCCAGACGCCGACGCCATGAGCTTCGCGATTGCGGACGAGGCCTACATCGGCGACGGCACGCTGATCAATTCAGCCTTCCTCGACGGCCTCTCCGTTGAGGCAGCAAAAGAGAGAATCGCGGAGCACCTCACCGGGAGCTCCGTGAAGAGCGCGGCGCAAGGCGAGCGGCGCACCGAGTTCCGCTTGCGTGATTGGGGCATCTCGCGGCAGCGGTATTGGGGCTGCCCGATCCCGATGATCCATTGTGAGACATGCGGCATCGTTGCTGTGCCTGAGCAGGATCTGCCCGTGAAGCTCCCGGAGGATGTCACCTTCGACGGAACCGGCAACCCGCTCGACCGCCATCCAACCTGGAAGCACGTGACCTGCCCGCAATGCGGCGGCGCGGCCACGCGCGAGACCGATACCATGGACACCTTCGTCGATTCGTCCTGGTACTTCGCCCGCTTCTGCTCGCCGCGAGCGGCAGTGCCCACCGACAGCAACGCCGTGAGCTACTGGCTCCCCGTCGACCAATATATCGGCGGCGTCGAGCACGCGATCCTGCATCTCCTCTATGCGCGCTTCTTCACTCGCGCCATGCACAAGACCGGGCATTCGCCGATCGACGAGCCATTCAAAGGCCTTTTCACGCAAGGCATGGTCACCCACGAGACCTACAAGGACGCGCAGGGCAAGTGGGTGACGCCGAAAGAAGTGAGTCATCGCGATGGCAAAGTCGTGCATGCCGCGACAGGAGAGCCCATCACCGTCGGTCCCGTCGAATCGATGTCGAAGTCGAAGAAGAATGTGGTCGATCCCGATGACATCATCGGTGCCTATGGGGCGGACACCGCGCGCTGGTTCATGCTGTCCGACACGCCTCCGGAGCGCGATATCGAATGGACCGCGGGCGGCGTCGAAGGCGCTTACCGGTTTCTGCAGCGCGTCTGGCGAGTCGTGAATGAGGCGGCGGAGAAGGGCGAGGAAGCCTCAGCGCCGGCAGAAATGGGAAGCGGAGCCTTGGAGCTTCGCCGTGCGACTCATAAGAGCATCGCCGCCGTCACCGCCGCCATCGACAGACTCCGCTTCAACGTGGCCATCGCCCATAACTATGAGCTTGTTAATGCGCTCTCCGCGGGCCTCAACGCCGCTGGCGCGGAGCCAAGCCCCGACATGCGGTTTGCCCTCAGGGAAGCGGCGGAAATGCTCGCCCGTATCGCCGCCCCAATGGTGCCGCATCTGGCTGAAGAATGTTGGCTTGCGCTTGGGAATCAGGGCGTGTTGGCGGAACAACCTTGGCCGACGCCTGATCCAGGGCTGCTGGCCGAGGATACCGTGATTATTGCGGTACAGGTGAACGGAAAAAGGCGGGACGAATTGAGGATTGCGCGAGACGCCGTGAAGGAAGATATTGAAGCTGCGGTGCTAAAGCTCGACAATGTCGTGCGCGCCATTGGGGGACGTCAAGTCAAGAAGGTCGTGATCGTACCGCAGAGGATCGTCAATGTGGTGGCATAGGCCATTGCTTGCAGCTTTGGCTGTGACCGCGGCCCTTGGTTTGGCCAGCTGCGGTATCCAACCGCTTTACGGCACAACCGCAAGCGGCTCGCGGGTTGGCGCCGTCATGGCGGGTGTCGAGGTCACACCCATCCCCGGCCGCGTCGGGCAGAGGCTTCGCAACGAGCTTATCTTCGCGAACACTGGCGGAAGTGCGCCGTCGCGGTCGAACTACAAGCTCGATATCGTCATCAAGGAAAGCCTGCTCAACGAGCTCGTGCAGATCACCGGCAGCGCTCAGAGTCAGGTCTATGAGCTCGACGCGACATTCAAGCTGATCACCCATGACGGCAAGGTCGTGCTTGAAGGCAAGGCAACATCACGGGCAGCCTATGAGCGCTTCGAGACGATCTTCTCCAATGTGCGCGCCCGCGTCGATGCGGAGAACCGCGCCGCCAGCACCGTCGCCGAAAGCATCAAGGTCCGCGTCGCCGCCTATTTGTCGCAGTCGGCCTAAAGCATCGTCTCTCTGAGACAGCCAGTTCATCGCCATGGTCGCTTTTAAGACCGGACCGCTTCAGCGCATCCTTAAATCTCTCGACCCTGAGTGTCGCGCGGCCCTCGTATACGGTCCCGACGCAGGCCTCGTGGCGGAGCGTGCCGCCACGCTCGCCGATGCCTTCATCGGCAACCGCAAAGAGGCAGCCGAGATCATCCGCCTTGATGAGAGGGATTTGGCGGAGGATCCGGCACGGCTCGAAGTCGAGCTTCGCACCACCCCCATGTTTGCCGAGCGAAAGGTAGTGCGAGTCGCCCCCGGCGCACGCCTCGATGTTCCGTCGCTGAAGGCACTGCTCCAAGCACCGCTCGCCGGCGCGCTCGTCGTGGAGGCGGGGACGCTCAGGCCAGACTCCGTGTTACGCAAACTGTTCGAAGGACACGCCACGGCGGCGGCGCTTCCATGCTATGGCGATGAGCGCTCCTTGTCTGAGCTGATCGACGAGGAGCTCTACAAGGCTAACCTTACAATAGACAGCGACACGCGCGCTTATCTCATGACACGGCTCGGCGCCGATCAGGCCTTGTCGCGCGCCGAGGTCGCTAAGCTTGCGCTGTTCGCTGCCGGCAGCCGACGCATCGGTCTCGAGGATATCGACGCGATCGTCGGTGACAGTTCGGAGATTGCCGTCGAGACTTTCGTCTTTGACGTGAGCGGCGGCGAAGCGAAAGAGGCGCTTCGCCAGCTCGGCCGCCTTGCCGCGGCGGGAACCGAACCTTCAGTCGCGCTCTCGGCGCTCGGGCGTCATTTCATGCAACTCCATCGCATCGCTGCGGCGCAAGCTTCGGACGTGACTATAGAGCAAGCGATGCGGCAGCTCAGGCCGCGTCCGCATTTCAAGCGCGAGCAGGCTTTTATCGCCCATAGCTGCCGCCTCGGAGCTCAGCGCCTGCTCGAAGCGCTCCCGCTAATTCAAGAGGCCGTGAAGCACTCGCGGCTCAATCCCGATCTCGAACGCGCCGTGGCGGAACGGCTGGTGCTGACCCTGACGCGGCGAGGGGAGAGCCGCTCAGGCGCGGGCGCCAAGCACTGAGCCCGTCTGCGTGTTGCGCCGGAAATAAAACCGGTGTACCCGCGGACCACATCGCCAAGTGCCGAGAGGATGATCATGGATCAGCGCCGCAACCGGCTCGATTTGCGCAACAGGCTCTTCGATCTCATCAAGGAGCGCTCGTTCAGTCGCGGGAGCTTCACCTTGGCGTCAGGCAAGCAGAGTTCCTACTATTTCGACAGCAAGCCCACCATGCTGCATCCGGAGGGCGCGAGCCTTCTCGCCGAGTTAATTTTTGACGAGCTTCGGGACGTAAAAGCCGATTGCGTTGGCGGTCTAGAGATGGGTGCGGTTCCTCTCATCGCACCGGTGGCGATGCGGAGCTTCGAGGCGGGGCGGCCGCTCCTTGGCTTCTTCGTGCGCAAGGCGCCGAAAGACCACGGCACCAGGCAGCACATTGAAGGCCTGGACGTAGCGGGAAAGACCGTCGTCATCTTGGAGGACGTGACCACGACCGGCGGCTCGGCCATGCTGGCCGTCGAGATGGTGCGAGCGGCAGGCGGAAATGTCGCGCTCGTGCTGTCGATCCTCGACCGCGGGGAGGGGGCAGCCGAGCTGTATGCCGCCGCAGGCGTTCCGTTCAAATCGCTATTCCGCGCCGAGGAGTTCCTCCGCAACTAGGGGTAGATGGAGCGCCGCAAGAGCCGATGGCGCAAATCCTCAAGCTGGTCGAGCGTGGTGTAGCGGATGCGAAGCTCGCCCTTTTCGCCACGTCCGACGCGGATATCGACATCGAGCCCCAAGACTTCCTTAAGCTCTGACTCGGCCGCGCGCGTATCGGCAGTCTTTGACCTCTTCCGATCTTTGGCTGGCGCCGCAGGCCGATCCTGAACCAGCGCCTCGACTTGGCGCACCGTTAACCCTTCGTTAACGATTCGCTCGGCGAGCGCCGCAGCATCGGCCCGCCCGATCAGGCATCGCGCATGACCGGCGCTGAGCTCGCCGGTCCGCAACAGAGCCTGCACGTTCTCCGGCAGCTTTAGCAGGCGAAGGGTATTGGCGAGGTGACTCCGGCTCTTGCCGATGACCTTGGACAGGTCCTCTTGCGTATAGCCGTGGCCCTCCATCAACAGCCGATAGCCTTCAGCCTCCTCCACCACATTAAGGTCCTCGCGCTGGACGTTCTCGATGATGGCTATCTCGATCGCCTCTTGATCGGACAGCGCGCGGACGACGACCGGTACCTCGTGCAGATTGGCGCGCTGCGCCGCCCGCCAGCGTCGCTCGCCGGCGACGATCTCGTAGCTTTCGCGCTCGCCGCGAACCGGCCGCACCACGAGCGGCTGGACCAGACCCCGCTCGCGGATCGAGATCGCAAGCTCCTCGATCTGCTCCTCCGAGAAATTTCGTCTTGGATTGAAGCGCCCTGCCTTGAGGGCATCGAGCGCCACATTGAATTGGCCTTTAACTTGGCCGAATGCAGACCCTTCGGCGTCGCCGATGAGCGAGGCGAGGCTTCGTCCAAGCCTCATTTTGTGCATGCCGACAGCCATGGTGGCCTCCTTGTTCCGCCGCCGCTTGAGACACTGGAATTACGCCGCACACATCCGCCGCTCGCGCTCGATTACCTCGGAAGCAAGCCGAATGTAGGCTTGGCTTCCGGAACATCGGTAATCGTACAGAAGCACTGGTTTCCCATGGGATGGGGACTCCGCGACCCGCACGTTGCGCGGGATGATAGTGGCGTAGACCTTGTCGCCGAGCACCCGCCGCACGTCGTCCACCACTTGGTCGGCCAGCGTCGTGCGCTGATCGTACATAGTGAGCACCACCCCGTGTACAAGCAGCTTTGGATTGAGTCGCACCCGGATCTCCTCGACGGTACTTAACAGTTGCGCCAGTCCTTCAAGGGCAAAAAATTCGCATTGCAGCGGCACAAGAACGGCGTCGGCCGCGGCAAGCCCGTTGACGGTGAGTAGGTTCAGCGATGGCGGACAATCGATGAGGATGTAGGTGGTGGCGCTCATAGGCTCCTCGGTCGCCAGCATCAGGGCGATGGCGTCGCGCAAGCGATAGTGCCGCCCGGTGGCGGACACCGACTCGCGCTCGAACGCCATGAGATCGATCGTCGCCGGCACTACCGAAAGTCCCGGCACATTCGTCTCGACCCGCGCGGCGGCGAAGGGCACTTTGCCGCTGAGTATGTCGGAGGTCGAATGGCGGCGCTCGTCGATGCCAAGCCCCGTGCTCGCGTTCCCTTGCGGATCTAGATCCACGATCATCACTAGCTCGCCGATGGCGGCAAGCGCGGTGCCGAGATTGATCGCGGTGGTGGTCTTGCCGACGCCGCCCTTCTGGTTGGCAAGCGCGAGCACGCGGGTGCGGCGCGGGCCGATTGCGCTCATCGCGACTTCGCCTTGGAGCGCCTGGCGAGTTCGCTGATCTCGACAATGGATGAGCCTTCAGCGGTCATGCTCGGATGCAGCCGGCACACGAAGTTGAATCGGCGCTCGGCCGCATCGATTTCTTGGCTAGCGTCGCGGCCCTTCATGAACAGCCCTCTAACCCCTGGCCCGAACCACGGCGCGGCAAGCTCGAGCAATCGCGGCAATGGTCCGAGCGCCCGAGCCATTATGATCTGAGGCCTGATGCTTGTTGCGGTCTGCTTAAGCTCTTCAATGCGCATGCAGTGGATCTCCACAGGCGCAGACGTGGCGCGGGTAACCTCGGCGAGAAACGCGCATTTCTTGGCGGTGCTCTCCACCAGGTGCATTCGGAAATTAGCGTGATTCGCCCGCAAAATGGCAATGACGAGACCTGGAAAACCCGCACCTGATCCAAGGTCGAGCCAAATATGAGCGCCAGTGGCGAGCCGCAGGATTTGCGCGGAGTCAGCGAAATGCCGGTCCCAAACGTGGGGGAGTGTCTTGACCGAGACCAGATTCGTCCTCGCCTGCCATTCGGTCAGCAGCTCTGCGTAGTGAATAAGCCTGTGGATTGTTTCACGTGGAACTTTGAAAGCTTCCGCAAACTCCTCCGGGCCGCTGATGGGTTTTGAGCGTCGGGGAACCGCGGTCAGGCGGTCTTCCACCGCGAGCCCTTTTTCAGATGCGCAAGCAGCAGCAGGAGTGCGGCCGGCGTCATGCCCTCAAGTCTGGCCGCTTGGCCGAGGCTCGCCGGGCGGTCGCGCTCGAGCTTGAGGCGAAGCTCGGTGGAGAGGCCCGCGATCCCTGCAAAGGTAAAGTTGTGCGGGATGGCGATCCCTTCCTCTTTCCGGAAGGCGGCGATTTCGATCTTCTGGCGTTCGAGATAGACCGCGTAGCGCGCATCGACGGCGAGCTGCTCGGCGATCTTTGCATCGACTGCGCTGATCTCAGGCCAAATGCGCGCGAGTGTTGCAAGGTCGATATCGGGATAGGAAAGGAGATCGAACGCGCTTCGCTTTCGGCCGTCGCGATTGACTGTGAGGCCGCGCTTGGCGGCTTCGTTCGGCGTCAGCATGAGGCTCCTCAGCAGTGCCTCACCATCGCCAAGCGCTTTCGATTTCGCGTCGAAGGCCTCCGCTCTCTTGCTGCCCACGCAGCCAGCGGCAATGCCTAATGGTGTGAGCCGCTGATCGGCGTTGTCGGCGCGGAGCAGGAGCCGGTACTCGGCTCTCGACGTGAACATGCGGTATGGCTCAGCGACGCCACGCGTTACGAGGTCGTCGATCATGACGCCGAGATAGCCATCGGCACGCGTGACGAGGAACGGATTGCGAGCGCCTCCCCCCGCGCGCGCGGCGTTGATACCGGCAAGCACCCCCTGCCCCGCGGCTTCCTCATAGCCGGTGGTGCCGTTGATCTGTCCCGCGAGAAACAGGCGCGGCACGGCCTTGACCTCGAGCCCGAGCGTCAGCTCGCGCGGATCGACATAGTCGTATTCGATGGCATAACCGGGCCGCTTCACCTTCGCCTGTTCGAGGCCAGGGATGGTCGCGAGGAAGGCAAGCTGGACCTCCTCGGGCAGCGACGTGGAGATGCCATTCGGATAGACGGTGTCGTCGTCGAGGCCTTCAGGCTCGAGGAAGATCTGATGCCGCTCGCGCTCCTTGAAGCGCACCACCTTATCCTCGATGGAGGGACAATAGCGCGGGCCAATGCTCGTGATCTCGCCGGAATACATCGGCGCGCGGGCAAGATTGGCGGCGATGACGGCGTGGGTTGCCTCCGTGGTGTGCGTGATGTGGCAGACGACCTGTGGCGCGGTGACTGACTTCGTCAGAAAGGAGAATAGTTGGGGCGGGTCATCGCCTTGTTGCACCTGTAGCGCGTCCCATCGAATCGTGCGGCCATCGAGGCGAGGCGGCGTGCCCGTCTTGAGCCGGCCCATGCGCAAGCCGAGGCCATAAAGGCGCTTAGACAGGCCAAGCGCCGGGGCCTCGTTGATGCGGCCGGCCGGGATCTTGCGCTCGCCGATATGGATGAGCCCGTTGAGGAAGGTGCCGGTGGTCAGCACCACGGCGCCAGCGCGGATGCGGCGCCCAGTGGCAGTGACGATACCAGCGACGGTGCTTTGATCGATGATCAGGTCTTCGACCGCGGCTTCCAACACCTCCAGGTTCGGCGTAGCGCGGATCGCGGACCGCATGGCCTCCCGGTAAAGCTTGCGGTCTGCCTGGGCACGGGGGCCTTGCACCGCCGGCCCTTTGCTCCGGTTCAGCACCCGGAACTGGATGCTGGCGGAGTCGGCCACCCTGCCCATCAGGCCGTCGAGTGCATCGATTTCGCGCACCAAATGCCCCTTGCCGAGCCCGCCAATGGCCGGGTTGCAGGACATTTCGCCGATAGTGACGAAGCTGTGGGTGACGAGCGCCGTCCGCGCGCCCATGCGGGCGGCAGCAGCTGCGGCCTCGCAGCCAGCGTGCCCGCCGCCGATGACGATGACGTCGAAAGCCTTGACATTCAGCGCTTTGTTCATGAGGTCTGTACCTAGTCCGTTCCGTTCCGCCCGTCAAAGCGGCGCAATGTTTCACGTGAATCAATGGCGGTTATTTGCCAATACAGAACTCGGAGAAGATGGCGCCCAGCACCTCTTCCACGTCGATGCGGCCAGTGAGCCGCCCGAGATGCCGCGCGGCGAGACGGAGCTCCTCGGCCTTGAGTTCCGGCCCTCCCCGCTCCTCGCGGAACCTACCAAGGGCCTCCGCCGCGGCCTTAAGCTCGATCCGGTGGCGGGCCCTGGTGATCACCGCAGGCTCGCCGACGGCCAGGCCCTCCCCGGCGCGTGTGTACAGAATTTCAACGAGTTCGGCGACCCCTTCGCCGGTCTTGGCCGACAGCGCGACCCCGTCGGCGATTTGTGGCGATTTGACCAGATCTACCTTGTTCAATATGCGGATATGCGCGGCGTTTGCTGGGATTTGCGCGGATTTGGGCTCCCATTGCGGCGCGGTCGCATCGACCATCCAGAGAACGAGATCCGCGTCCTCGATTCGAGCCAAGGTCCGCCGTACCCCCTCCGCCTCGATAGCACCCTCCGCCTCCCTTATTCCCGCCGTATCGGTGACGATTACGGGGAGCCCCCCAAGGTCAAGATGCACCTCGATCACGTCCCGGGTTGTCCCCGCCTCCTCTGAGACGATGGCCACGTCGCGCTTGGCGAGCGTGTTCAACAGACTCGACTTGCCGGCATTGGGTGGTCCAGCGATGACGACGCGGAAGCCGTCGCGGAGACGCTCGCCGCGGCGCTCGGCGAGACGCTTTGATATGGCGCCGAGTAGCTTCGCGGCGATTACGTCCGCCTGCACCGCGGCGGCGGCGGCATCGGCCTCGTCGGCGAAGTCGAGGCCCGCCTCGGCAAGTGCCTGCGCCTTCACCAACTCCTCGCGCCAAGCCTCATAGACCACCCGCGCCCCACCCTCGGTTTGAGCAA
>DASPOV010000142.1:0-8152 GCA_035625815.1 Methyloceanibacter sp. | reverse complement strand
CGCATTGGACCGCTGCGTCTCTTCGAGATTACGGCCCTTGGTCAGCACGATGGCGCCCTCATCGAGGAACGTGTCGGACACTGAAATCGCCTGATCGAGCAAGCCACCCGGATTGTTGCGCAGGTCGATGATGTAACCTTTCAGCTTCGGACCGATCTGTTTCTTCAGATCCTCGATGGCCTTCTGCAGATTGGCCGTGGTCTGCTCATTGAAGGTCGTGACCCGGATATAGGCGACGTCGTCCTCGGCGCTGTATTTCACCGGATTAATATGAATCACGTCGCGCACGACCTTCACGTCGAAGGGATCGTCGACGCCTTTGCGCACGACGGTGAGCGTGATGGCCGAATTCACCGGTCCGCGCATCTTCTCGACTGCCTCCTGAAGCGTGAGGCCGAGAATCTGCTCCTTATCGAGTTGGGTGATGAGATCGCCGCTCTGAATGCCTGCCTTTGCAGCGGGCGTGTCGTCGATGGGGGCGACGACCTTGACCACGCCGTTCTCCATGGTCACCTCGATGCCGAGGCCGCCGAACTCGCCGCGCGTCTGCACCTGCATGTCGCGGAAATGCTTCGGATTGAGGTAGGCGGAATGCGGATCGAGCGCCATGAGCATGCCATTGATCGCCGACTCGATCAGCTTGGCGTCATCGGGCTTCTCGACGTAATCGGCGCGGACGCGCTCCAGCACCTCACCGAACAGATCGAGCTGCCGGTAGATCTCCGAATTGGCGGGCGAGGCCGTCTGGCTCCGCGCGAGGCTCACCATCGTCGAACCGGCAGCAAGCACGGCTAACACCAGAAGCGTCCAAAGCGCATATTCGGATTTCCGCATCATCCCTGCACCTTTTCAGAAGCCTCAGCCCACCATGGACCGGGGTCAATTGGCCTGCCATCTTTTCTGAACTCGACGTATAGGACGGGGCGCGAATTATCGTTGTTTCCTTGGCCTGTCGGGAGCAACGCGCCCATCACCGCCACCGGCTCGCCGGCTAAGACAAACTGGCCGAGGCTTACGTCGATACGGCCCATTCCCGCAAGCAGAACATGATAGCCTCCGCCCGCATTGATTATCAATAGTTGCCCATAGGACCGGAAGGTCCCGGCATAGACCACCCAGCCGTCCGTGGGCGCGATAATCCTTGCTTCCCCCCGGGTTTGCAGGGAAATTCCCCTGAGTGTGCCGCCGACGCCGTCGGCCTCGCCGAAGTGCTTCAGCTGCTTACCCTGGGCCGGCAACGTGAGAGTCCCCTTCGCTGTTTCGAACGGCATGGCGGGCTTCATGCGGCTTGGGCTGGCAAAGGCGACCTTGGCCGACTCGGGCTTGATCTCGATGACCTTCTCGTTGCCGGGCGTGGCGAGCGCCTGGCTCTGTTCCCGGGCGCGCAATTCTTTCTCCGCGGCCACCTCCGCGTCGTATTGAGCCACATCTGCCTTGGCGATCTGCTCGTCGAGCCGCGCGATCAGCTCGTTGAGCTCCCTAACTTCCGTCGCCTGCTGCTGCGCCGCCTGGCGGGTCGACACGAGATTGGCCTCGCTCTGGGCGAGCTTCGTCTTCTTTTCCTCAAGCAGCTGGTCGATGCGGTTCTGCTCCGCAGTGAGCCGGGCGCTCTCGCTCTTTTCGTGGTCGCGCTCCTCGCCAATGCCGGTCTCCAATTTGACCAACCCATCGAGCTCCTGTGACAGATTGTCAGCCTGATACTTCAACTCGGGAAAAACCTGCGCCAAGAGCATGGCACTGCGCACCACGGCAAGCGCGTCATCCCGGCGCGTGACGAGCGCTGGGGGCGGCGTCCGACCGATTCTCTGCATGGCGCTCAGCATCTTGACAATGGTTTCCTTTCGATCCGTGATCGAGTTGCGAATGACGGTGACCTGGTCGGTAAGCTCACTCAGCTTGGCCTCGGTTTCGGACAATTTCGCTTCGCTCGCCTGGACCTGCTTGCCTGCTTCGATTAGCTCCGTGTTGAGCTTGGCCCGCTCCTCTCCGAGTGCCGCCACGTCCTGGACGAGGCCCCGCTCGTGCGCGAGGCTCGATTGCAGCTTCTGCGAGGTTTCGTCGAGTTTTTTCTGTGCCTCCTCGCGGGAGAGGTCGTCCTCTGCCGCTACAGACAAGGGAAAGGTGCTTAAGAGCCCCAGGAGCAGCAGCCCGGCAGTGAGGAACCGGAATGTCGGCTCAGGGGACCGATGGATTGGCGCCATCCGTAGTGACCAGCGTGCTCTCCCCCGTCCCGTTCTCTATGCCACCGGCCTAAGAGAAACAACTCGAGCGGCTCGGAACGGAAGCGGAGCGATACGGCAGAATCATGGCGAATATGCTGAACAATTCTTAACACTCGCCCCCGCAGGGATCAGGTCAGGCACGGTGATAGGGATGGCCGGCAAGAATGGTCGCTGCGCGATAGAGCTGCTCGACGAGGACAACGCGGGCAAGCCCATGGGGCAAGGTCATGGGCCCGAGCGACAGCTTGACATCGGCGCGCGCCAGCACCTCCGGGGCGAGCCCCTCCCCGCCACCCACGAGAAAGGCGAGGCCCGGAACCCCATTGTCGCGAAATCCGCCAATTGCCCTCGCGAACTCGGCGCTGCCAAGCTGATCGCCCTCGCGGTCGAGGCAAACCAATTTGTGTGACGGGGGCACCTTCCCGAGCATGACTATGGCTTCGGCGGCGGTGCGAGCGGCGGGCGTAGGTCCGCGCGACTCCGGGACCTCGATCATCGTCACTGGCGCCAACCCGAGCTTGGTACCGGCCATCTCGGTGCGGCCGAGATAGTGCCTGAACAGGTCACGTTCCGGGCCTTGCTTCAGCCTGCCCACGGCAGCAATGAGAAGCCGCATGGCGCGACCTGTAAGGCGTCAAGCCCTGGAGCGACGGAGGCGGATCAGACCACCATACGCTCCATTGGGCGGTCGGCTGACCACATCTTCTCGAGATTATAAAACTCCCGGACTTCCGGGCGGAAGATGTGGACGATGACATCGCCGGCGTCGATAAGCACCCAGTCGCAATGGGGAAGGCCTTCGACGCGGGCGCGTCCGAAGCCTTCATCCTTGAGCTTTCTGATGAGGTGGTCGGCAACGGCTCCAACATGCCGTTGCGAACGCCCCGAGGCTACGACCATCTGGTCGCCGATCGATGTTTTGCCCTTGATTTCGATGCAGGCGACGTCCTCGGCTTTGGCATCTTCGAGTGTGTCGAGCACGACATTGAGCAAACGGTTCGGCGTTGCGTGAAATGACGCAAAGCCGGAGGGAGGCGTGCCGTTATGGGCAACCTCTCTTGGCGAGCGCATGTTTGGGTGGATGTCCTTCTATCATTGCTCCTGCCGAAGCGGCGGTTTCGAACTTCGCTCCAGCTAAACGCCCGAGCCCGCTCTTCGGTGCCGCTTCGAGTTCAAACATAGTCTGCGTCGCGGCAAATTTTCAATAGCTAGTGTCGCTTTGGCTTTTCCTTACTTCTTCGTGTCTTTGTTCTTGGTTGCCTTCTTCGCCTGCTTGGCGTCTATCTTGATGCGCCGCTTGGCTGCCTTCCCCGCCTTCTTGACCTCCTTTTTCGTGACTTGCGCAACCTTGCGAGGCTTGGCGTCGGAGGATTTGGGCGCCTCTTACCCCCGCAAGCTGGTTGAGGCGACACCCGACAGCGGAAGCGTAAGCAAGGTCCAGGCCGGCGGCTCTGCCCACGCGAGCCCCCGTGCGTCCGATTCGTCCAGCGCGGCGGAGGCGAAACGCTGCGCGGCCTTGCTTGCCCGCGCTTTCAGCCGGTAGCCGGGCCGGTCGAGCACGGCAATCGGCACGAGCCCGAACAGCTTTTCCCAGCCCCGCCAGCGATGGAACGAGACGAGATTGTCAGCGCCCATCAGCCACACGAAGTCGACGGAAGGGTACCGCCGCCTGAGGAAGCGGATCGTATCGATGGTGTAAACGCTGACGCGGGAGCCTTTCACGCGAGCGCCTTCGAAGCCGGTGACGACGATCCTCGGGTGATCGGCAATCTCCCGCGCGGCCGCCACGCGGGAAGCGAGGTCCGGCAGCTTTCTCGTCTCTTTGAGCGGATTGCCCGGGCTCACCAGCCACCATACCTGATCGAGCCCGAACCGCTTCATGGCGGCGAGGCTGATCTGGCGATGGCCCTGATGGGCCGGATTGAACGAGCCCCCAAGGAGCCCAACGCGCATGTTGGGCGCAGCCATCGGCACTCGCATGTCGGTGGCAAAAGGCGTCTTCTCCCTCTCGCCGGTGGGGAGAGGGTTGGAGTGAGGGGGGTTCTTCTTTGAAGTCATTGACCCCCCTCACCCGGGCGCCTGCGGGCTCGCCTTCCCCCACCGGGGAGAGGTGATAAATCGTTGATGCCAAACGATGAATATCAAGGGCGCACCTGGCCGGAACCGTGCACGATATATTTGAACGTCGTGAGTTGCTCGACCCCAACAGGTCCGCGAGCATGGAAGCGGCCGGTAGCGATGCCGATCTCGGCGCCCATGCCGAACTCTCCGCCATCGGCAAATTGCGTGGAGGCATTGTGCAGCACGACGGCGCTGTCGACCCAGGCGAGGAAGCGCTCCGCGGCGGCCTTGTCCTCGGTGACGATGGCGTCAGTATGCTGCGAGCCGTAGCGCGCGATGTGATCGATCGCTGCGTCCAGCCCGTCGACCACCCTCACTGCGATGATGGCGTCGAGATATTCGGTGGACCAGTCGTCTTCGCTCGCCGACTTCACGCGGCTGTCGGCGCGCTGGGTTTGGGGATCGCCCCTAACCTCGCAGCCGGCCTCGATGAGAGCCTCGACCAGCGGGGCAAGATGGGTCAGCGCCGCCGCCCGGTCCACGAGCAAGGTCTCCGCCGCGCCACACACGCCAGTCCGCCGCATCTTGGCGTTGAGCACGATGTTCCTCGCCATGGCGGGGTCGGCGGGCTGATGCACATAGACATGGCAAATGCCTTCAAGATGCGCGAACACCGGCACGCGCGCCTCGTCCTGCACGCGAGCGACTAGGCTCTTGCCGCCGCGCGGCACGATCACGTCGATGGCACCACCGAGCCCGGCAAGCATGAAACCAACCGCCTCACGCTGCACCGTAGGCACGAGTTGGATCGCGGCCTCGGGCAAACCTGCCTCGGCCAGCCCCCCGGTCAGCGCATTGCAGATCACGAGCGATGTGAGAAAGCTCTCCGAGCCGCTGCGCAAGATCACGGCGTTTCCGGATTTGAGGCAAAGCCCGCCGGCGTCTGCGGTCACGTTCGGCCTGCTCTCATAGATGATTCCAATCACGCCGAGCGGCACACGCACGCGGGAAATCTGCAGGCCGTTCGGCCGTGTCCACGATGCGGTCACCTCGCCAACAGGATCGGGAAGTGCGGCGATGTTGCGTAAGCCCGTTGCCATCGCTGCCACGCGCGCCTCGTTCAGCGCGAGCCTGTCGATGAAGGCATCGCCACGGCCTTTGTCCCGCGCGGCATCGATCTCGTTCCTATTTGCTTCCAAGATCACGCCGGTGCGGGCTTCGAGCCTCGCCGCCATGGCTTCGAGCGCGACGTTCTTCTGAGTGGTAGTGGCGAGCGCAAGCTCGCGCGAGGCCTCGCGCGCCGAGCGCCCCATATAGAGCATCATCGCCGCGGTGCTCGCCTGTGGCTGTCCTGCCAGAACGGACATCACTCTCCTCAACCCCTCCGGTGCAGCACCATATCGTCCCGGTGGATCAGCTCCGGGTCGCCACGGTAGCCGAGAATCTCCGGCAATTCACTGCTCTTGCGGCCGATGATGCGCCTCGCCTCCTCGTGGTCGTAGGCGGCAAGCCCGCGGCCAAGCTCGGCGCCTTCGCCATTGCGTATTAGCACGACGTCGCCCCGCTCGAAGCTTCCTTCCACCTTGGTAACGCCGGCCGGCAAGAGACTCTTGCCGCAGCCGAGTGCTTCGGCAGCGCCCTTATCGACAATGACGGCACCTTTCGGCTTGAGCGTGCCAGCGATCCACCGCTTGCGCGCGGCGGCCGGATCAGAGTGGGCGATGAACCAGGTACACCCGCCGCCGCCGGAAAGCGCGCCGAGCGGATGGAGTAACTTGCCGCTCGCGATGACCATATTGGTGCCGCCGGCCACTGCGATCTTCGCCGCCTCGATCTTGGTCACCATGCCGCCCCGCGATAATTCCGAGGCGACGTTACCGGCCATGGCTTCGATCTCAGGGGTGATGTCGCGCACCTCGTCGAGACGGCGGCCGTTGGGGGACGAACCAGGCGGGGCCGTGTAGAAACCGTCAACATCGGAGAGCAGTACGAGGCAATCGGCGCTCATCATTGAGGCGACGCGCGCGGCGAGTCTATCGTTGTCGCCATAGCGGATCTCGCTCGTCGCCACCGTGTCGTTCTCATTCACGACCGGCACGGCGCCGAGCTTGAGCAGCGTGGTCATGGTGTTGCGCGCGTTCAGATAGCGCCGGCGCTCCTCTGTGTCGCTCAGCGTGAGCAGTACTTGCGCCGCGACGAGCCCACGGGCGCGGAAGGCGTCCTCATAAGCGTGCGCCAGATCGATCTGCCCGACTGCGGCGGCAGCCTGGCTGTCCTCGAGCTTGAGCGCGCCCCTTGGGAGCTTCAGCACGTTGCGGCCAAGCGCGATTGCGCCAGAGGACACGACGATGACGTCCTTGCCTTGTTGACGCAGCTTCGCGATGTCATCGCAGAGCGAGCCGAGCCAGTCAGCCCTGAGCGTGCCACCCGTGCCGTCCACGAGCAGCGAGGAGCCGATCTTGACGACAAGCCGCTTGGCGCTTGTCCATTCCGCCCTCATGGCCGCCATCCAGCCTCGCGCCGCTCCGGCGCATTGCGCTTGGCCCTTGCAGATTTTATCTCTGCCGCCAGCGCGCGCAAAGCCTGAGTCATGCCGTCGCCACTCACTGCAGAGAGCACGAGCCGCTTTCCTCCTGCCACCTTGGCAAGCGCCCTCGACTTCCGCTTCAGTTCGTCGGGCGGCACGGCGTCCGACTTCGACAGCGCCACGATCTCGGGCTTCTCTTCGAGACCCGCGCCATAAGCTTCGAGCTCGCTGCGAATAGCGCGATAGGCCTCGGCCGGATCGTCGAGCGTCGCGTCAACGAGATGGAGCAGCACAGCGCAACGCTCCGCATGGCCGAGGAAATGGTCGCCGATGCCCGTACCTTCATGGGCGCCCTCAATCAACCCTGGGATATCGGCAAGCACGAAGTTAGTGCCGTCCACACGCACCACGCCGAGATTGGGATGGAGCGTGGTAAAGGGGTAATCCGCGATCCTGGGCTTCGCAGCGCTCACCGCCGCGAGGAAAGTGGACTTGCCGACATTGGGCAGGCCAATGAGCCCAGCATCGGCGATGAGCTTCAGCCTGAGCCAAATCGTCATCTCCTCGCCAGGCTGTCCGGGGTTTGCGCGGCGCGGCGCCTGATTGGTCGGGGACCTAAAACGCGCATTGCCGAAGCCGCCATTACCGCCGCGCAGGAGCACCATGCGGTCGCCAGGCATGGTCAAATCGGCAATTAGCGTCTTTTCATCTGCCTCGAAGATCTGCGTACCTGGCGGCAGCTTTAACACCACATCGGCGCCGCCGGCACCTGTGCGGTTCTGGCCCATGCCGTGGCCGCCCTTCTTCGCCCTGAAGTGCTGCTTGTAGCGATAGTCGAGCAGCGTGTTGAGATTTGCCACGCATTCGACGATGACATCGCCGCCCTTGCCGCCATCGCCTCCGTCCGGTCCGCCGAACTCGATGAACTTCTCGCGACGGAAGCTGACACAGCCATTGCCGCCATCGCCAGAGCGCACATAGACCTTGGCTTGATCGAGGAACTGCATGGTCGACTTAAGGAGCGAGATCTGCATCGCCTCTTCCCTTGAAAGGGCGGAGGCCGCGTCCGAACCTGACGCTCGAGCACGAGTTGTTTAATGCAAACTCCTCGTTACCCCAACCCTCTCGCCCCTAAAGAGGCTAAGTACGCCAGGGATCGTTGTTAATATGGAGGTGGCGAAAGCGTTTTGGTCAAGCCGCGCTAGAGCCCACTCTCTATGTAGGGCCGAACTGGGCGACGCGAATCTGGACGCAAGGCGGTTTCGCGATTTCCCGCGACGAGAATCTTCCGCGATGCGATTCTCGGTGGCGTGGGCCCCCTGCCTTGGGCGGTCATCTAAAC
>DASPOV010000141.1:0-4490 GCA_035625815.1 Methyloceanibacter sp. | reverse complement strand
GAGGCTGTAGAGGATCGCGCCCGCGCATTTGCCGTGCTCGTCAAGAAGCAACTCGATCGCCGGCTCGAACTCGCGGACTGAGATCGTGTCCGGATGGTTGCGCACCTCGTCCATGAGCGTGCGCATGATCATGGCGCCGATATAGTCACGGCAGGAGACCATGCGCTTGCGTGAGGTGCCGCCGCCATGCAGCACCTGCATGCTGCCATCGGGCATCTTGTCCCACATGACGCCCAGATTTTCGAGTTCGCGCACCACTTCGGGGGCATCCTCGGTCAGCACCCGCACCAGCGCCGGATCGTTGTCGAAATGGCCGCCGCCCATGGCGTCGAGATAATGGCGTGTTGGCGAATCCGTGCGCGACACGGCGGCCTGCATGCCGCCTTCCGACATCATGGTGTTGGCGTCGCCGAGCCTGAGCTTGGTGGCGATCAGCGATTTCATGCCCTTGCGTGTAGCCGTGATGGCCGCCCAGCAGCCCGCGCCGCCGCCGCCGATGATGAGAAGGTCGGTCTCATAGTCGGGCTCGGTCAGAAGCGTGTCCGTCAGTTTCGGGCGGAGCATGGAATGCGCTTCCAAAATGGTGGCCACTTCCGTGGTCAGCTCCTGGCCCCTGTTCGGGCCGACGCGAACGGTGCGCTTGGCTCCCGGCGCATAGTCGGGGTGGTATTTCGAGAGGACATCCTCGCGCTCTTCGGCGGTCATCGGCGGATAGACGGGTTTCCCGCTGAGCGCCAGATCGAGCCGCTTCGGACGGGTTTTTTCGACCAGCTTCACCAGACCGGATAGATATTCAGGATACATGTCTCACTCCCAAAGGCGGCCAATGCGCGGTCGCTGGCGTCGTTATCGGTTGAGGGTGTAGCGCGCGGGGTTCATGGGCTCGCTCAGGGTTCGATGTCACGATCGTAGTAGAGCTTGCTCAGGCTCTCCTTATCGAGGCCCATCAGCCTCACATATTCGGCGTCGTATTTACCGGACTTGACCTCCGCGATCCGGTCGTCCAGTTCCCGGCTCTCCTTGCGCAAATAGCGGCCCGTGAGGCGCTTGGACAGGATGCCGACCTCGTGCTGGATGATCTCGGCCGGACAGCGCAGAGCGCAAAGCCCGCAGGCGACGCAGTCGAACGCCATGTCCGCCACCGCGGCAATGTCCCCGCGCATGGCGGCCTGGATATAGTCCATCACCGGCAGGCCCTGCGGACAGGCTTTGTTGCAGGTGCCACAGGCAACGCAGCGGAAGGTGACGGGATAGACCTGCAGGATCGCGTTCACATCCGGGGTCAGCTTTTCAAGGTTGTAGACCGCTTTCTCCATCGGCACGGAGGGGATCTGCGTGAGCGCCATGCCCTCCTTGACGAGCGTGGTGCAGGCGAGGCCCGTATGGAGCTTATAGTCGCCCGGCAGGCGATAGATCGTGCCGCACGCGCCACAGAAGCCTCCCCGGCAGCCCGCCCCGCGGATGATCTGATGACCCGCATATTCGATGGCGCGCATGATGGTGGCGTGCTCGGGCGCGATGTGGCGCTTGCCATTGATGTACACGTTCACCATGTGAGCGCCGTGTTGTTCGCGCTTGCCGAGGTGCTCGATTTTCTCCACTTCCTTTTGCATGTCCGCTCCTCGCCAGGGCTTCGCGACGCTCCCAGCTCTCCCTAATCAGGCCGCGGCTTTCGCGCCGGCCTTGCTGTATTCCTCAATCTGATCGAAGTTCATGTAGCGGTAGACGTCGCCCGCGTTCTTGTTCACCGCTTCCATGTGCTGCATGTATTCGGCAACCGTCGGGATGCGCCCGAGCAGCGCGCACACGGCGGCAAGTTCAGCCGAGCCGAGATAGACGCGCGTGTCGATGCCAAGCCTGTTCGGGAAGTTGCGCGTCGAGGTTGACATCGCGGTCGAACCTTTGCGGATCTGCGCCTGATTTCCCATGCAAAGCGAGCAGCCCGGCATCTCGACGCGGGCGCCGGACGTGCCGAAGGTGCTGTAGTAGCCCTCTTGCGTCAGGAGAGCCGCGTCCATTCTGGTCGGCGGAGCGATCCACAAACGCGTTGCAATGTCCGTTTTCCCGGCCAGCACTTTGCCAGCGGCGCGGAAGTGGCCGATGTTGGTCATGCAGCTGCCGATGAAGACCTCGTCGATCTTGTCGCCTGCGACTTGCGACAGAAGCTTCACGTCATCCGGGTCGTTCGGGCAGGCGACGATCGGCTCCTTGATCTCGTTCAGGTCGATCTCGATGACGGCGGCATATTCCGCGTCCGCATCGGGTTCGAGCAGCTTCGGGTTGGCAAGCCAGGCCTCCATTTCTCCGATGCGCCGTTCCAGTGTGCGGCGCTCCTTGTAGCCATTGGCAACCATCCATTTCAGGAGCGTCACGTTCGAGCGGACATATTCGATCACCGGTTCTTTGTTCAGGCGAACCGTGCACGCCGCAGCAGAGCGCTCCGCGGAAGCATTGGCCAGTTCGAACGCCTGTTCCACCTTCATGTCTTCCAGGCCCTCGATCTCCAGGATGACGCCGGAGAAGACGTTCTTCTTGCCTTTCTTCTCGACGGTCAAAAGTCCCTTCTGGATAGCAGCGTAAGGGATCGCGTTAACCAGATCGCGCAGCGTAATGCCCGGTTGCATCGTGCCCTTGAAGCGCACCAGCACCGACTCCGGCATGTCGAGCGGCATCATTTCCGTTGCAGCCGCGAAGGCCACAAGCCCGGAGCCAGCCGGGAAGGAGATGCCGAGCGGGAAGCGCGTGTGCGAGTCGCCGCCCGTACCGACCGTGTCGGGCAGAAGCATGCGGTTCAGCCACGTATGGATCACGCCATCACCCGGGCGCAGCGAGACGCCAGCGCGCGTTGAAATGAAGTCGGGTAGCGTTGCATGCGTCTTCACGTCCACCGGCTTCGGATAGGCGGCGGTGTGACAGAAAGACTGAAGCACGAGCCCCGCCGAGAAGCCCATGCAGGCGAGGTCCTTCATCTCGTCGCGCGTCATTGGTCCGGTCGTGTCTTGAGAACCGACCGTGGTCATCTTCGGCTCGCAATAAGCGCCAGGGCGTACGCCCTTGCCTTCGGGCAGGCCGCAGGCACGCCCCACGATCTTTTGCGCGAGCGTGTAGCCCTTGCCGGTGTCGGCAGGCTGCGCAGGCATGCGGAACAGCGTTGACGGCGGCAGACCAAGGGCTGCGCGCGCTTTCGACGTCAGGTCGCGGCCGACGATAAGCGGAATGCGCCCCCCGGCTTGAACCTCGTCGAGGATCACGTCCGACTTGATCTTGAACTCAGCGATGACCTTGCCGTCCTTCAGTGCCTTGCCTTCGAGGGGCCGAAGCTCGATCACATCGCCCGTCTCCATTTTCGAGACGTCGAGCTCGATCGGCAGCGCGCCCGCATCCTCCATGGTGTTGAAGAAGATCGGCGCGATCTTGCCGCCAAGGCAGACGCCGCCGAAGCGCTTGTTCGGCACATAGGGGATGTCTTCGCCGGTCCACCACAGCACCGAGTTCGTCGCGGATTTGCGCGAGGAGCCGGTGCCAACCACGTCGCCGGCATAGGCGACGAGATGGCCTTTCTCCTTCAGCGCATGCAGGAGCTTGATCGGCCCGACCTTGCCCGGCTGATCCGGCTCGATGCCGGCCCGCGGGTTCTTCAGCATGGCGAGCGCATGCAGCGGAATGTCCGGGCGGCTCCAGGCGTCAGGCGCGGGCGAAAGGTCGTCTGTGTTCGTCTCGCCCGGCACCTTGAAGATCGTAACCGTGAGGCTTTGCGGCACGCCGGGACGCGATGTGAACCACTCCGCATCCGCCCAGGATTGCATGACGGCCTTGGCGTTGGCGCTGCCCGGCTTGCCGGATTCGGCGAGCGCTTTCACGTCGTTGAAATAGTCGAACATCAACAGCGTGTTCTTCAGCCCCTGCGCAGCCGCGGCGCCGCATTCCGGACAGGCGAGAAGATCGATCAGTGGCTTGATGTTGAAGCCGCCCAGCATGGTGCCGAGAAGCTCCGTCGCGCGGACCTTGGAGATGAGCGGGGACGCCTCTTCGCCCTTCGCGACCCTTGCCAGATACTCCGCCTTCACCTTCGCGGCGTCATCCACGCCCGCCGGGACGCGATGCGTGATGAGGTCGAGGAGAAAGGCCTGCTCTCCCTTGGGCAGATTTTTCAGAAGGCCGATGAGTTCGATCGTCTGCTGCTTCGACAGCGGCAGAGGCAGAATACCGAGTGCGGCGCGTTCTGCGACATGAGCGCGATAGGTTTCGAGCATGGCGTTCCCCAATCCTTTTTATCCTCGGGCCAGTGCAGCCAGCGCAGCGTTTAGCGTCGGGCTTGGCCGCATGGCCTTCGATGTCTTTTCGAAATCCGGGCGGTAGTAGCCGCCGGTATCCTGCGGCTTGCCTTGAGCGGCAGTCAGCTCCGCAAGGATTTTCGACTCATTCTCCGTAAGGATCTTGGCAAGCGGCTTGAAGCGCGCCTGAAGGTCCTTGTCCTTGGTCTGCTCGGC
>DASPOV010000140.1:0-3842 GCA_035625815.1 Methyloceanibacter sp. | reverse complement strand
CTGCGCACGCGCGCCATAAGAGACCAGGCCGCGCAGAGACGGTCGAATGACGGACCAAAAGAGTCTCCGACTACCGTGCGCAACGAGGTCCGCGTGCAAGGCACGGAAAACGCCAAACAATTTGCACCGCGGATAGACAGAAAACACCTTCTATATCAATAGCTTAATCACTGGCGGAGAGGGTGGGATTCGAACCCACGGTACGGTTACCCGTACAACGGTTTTCGAGGCCGCTCCAGGGTAAGGGGTGCCCCCCTAGAGGATCGCAAGATCGAGGTGCAAATAACGCTGGTTGCGGGTCCCCGCAACTCGGCGCATTAGCTGAATTCGCTTGTTTTATCGTTCGCTTGGTGACCGTGCCTGCTCCCCACCGGGAAGAGGTGAGGTCAAGGCTCAGGCTTCAGTTCAGTTTGTCGGGCCGACCTGGCTCTGGCCGCGCGCAAGATTCTGCGTGTAAAGCCTGCCGAAATCGATGGGGTCGAGCATCAGCGGCGGGTAGCCCCCGTCGCGCGTAATATCGGACAGCACGCGTCGTACATATGGGAAGAGGATCAGCGGGCAATCGATGAACAGCACCGGCTGCAGCATGTTCTGGGGAATGTTGCGGAGGCGGAAAAGCCCGCCATAGAGAAGCTCGACATTGTAGATCACGCCGGTGTCGCTCTTGGCATGAACTCCGAGGCTCAGGGTGACCTCAAAGACCTCGTCGGCACGGCCGGCCGCCGAGACATTGACAGTCACCTGAAGCTGCGGGTTCGGCGGCGGATTTTGCAGCACTTGCGGGGCGGCTGGGCTTTCGAAGGACAGGTCCTTGATGTATTGACCAAGCACATTGAGTTGGGCGCCGGTTGCTGGCGCAGTGCCTTCGGGGGCCGCCGCAAGTGGGCTTGAGCCTTTGCCCGCAGGCTTGCCATCGCCGTTGCGCTTGCCCGAAGGGCTTGCCGTCTTCTTGGCCATGAGGCGATGGGTCCGGCTAGGGTCAGTTGGGCCTGCTGGCTAGCATGGCGTGCGCTAGCCTTGCAATCTTGCCACGGGGCTCGCTGCCCTTGAAAGCAGCGGCGAATTTGGCTCTCAGCCGTTTAGGGGTTGGCTTAGGTGCCGCGAATGCCTTAAGTTGAGGGGCGCGTGACATGGATGATGTGGTTGAGTTCCACAACACCTGAAGCTCCCGCTGGCAAATCTCCAGGCGCGAACCAATATGCACCTGGAGAGTTCCGCAATCATCGCGGGTCCATCCATCAACGCGGGTGGCGGTAAGGATGAGTGAAGCCTTCGATATCTATACTTTGCTGTTTTTGGTGCTCGCAGTCGTGATCTTCATCCGGCTGCGTAATGTGCTTGGCAGGCGCACGGGTAATGAGCGTCAGCCCTTCGATCCGTATTCGGCGCCGAATCAGAAGCGACTGGACGCGCCAAAAAACAACGAACCCGTGGTGGCGCTGCCGCGCGGCCGCTCCGCGCCGCTTCGCGAGACATCAGTTCCCTCGGTCGAAGATATCGAGGCACGTCTTGGCAGCCACGCGCCCAAGGATAGCCCGCTCGCTCGCTCGCTGACCCAGCTGATGCACGCCGATCCGAGCTTCGACCCAGGTCATTTCCTCAACGGCGCCAAGACCGCCTATGAGATGATCGTAATGTCCTTTGCGGAAGGAGACGAGGGGGCGCTGAAGCAGCTTTTGAGCACCGAAGTGTTCGAGGGTTTCGAGAGCGCCATTCGAGAGCGCGAGTCGCGGGGCGAGAAGGTCGAGTCCAACCTCGTCGGCATTGACAAGGCGGACATCATCGAATCCGACGTGAAGAACCGTACCGCCTACGTCACCGTCAAATTCGTGAGCGAGCTCATCTCGGTGACGCGCGATGCGGAAGGCGAAGTGGTGGAAGGCGATCCGAAAAAGGTGCGTGAGCTCAACGACATCTGGACCTTCGCGCGCGACATCGCCTCAAAGAACCCGAATTGGAAGCTTGTCGCGACCGAGTCTGCGAACTGACAATCGCGCGGGCGCGGGTTTAAGCCGCCGCACCCTCGCATTGCGGGTCGCCGCAACTGCTGTCACCATCGCCCTCGTCTCTCTCTTCCGGAGAAAGAGCGTGCACGAGGGTGTCAGCTTTGCACCGGTAAGCTTCGCTGAGGTCGACGGCTGGCGCGCCGATGACCAAGCGGCCGCGTTTCAGACGCTGCTCAAATCCTGCCGCAACATCGCCGTCGCGCCTGACAGCCCTTCAGCTGGGGCTTGCGCCACGGCGATAGACTTGGGCGCGCGCGGCGAGTTGTCGCGCAAATCCGCCCGCGCCTTCTTCGAGGCGAACTATAGGCCGCATCGGATCGTGGGCGCGACAAAGCCTGGTCTCGTCACCGGCTATTATGAGCCGGAAGTCGAAGGCGCACGCGAGAAGGACGGCAAGTTTCAGGTTCCCGTTTATGGACGCCCCGCCGATCTTGTGGTGGTTAAGCCAGACGAGATGCGAGCGCGCGACTCCGCCAACGGCACATTGACCGCGATGCGTGAGACGAGCGACGGGCTCGTTCCCTATTTCACGCGGGAAGAAATCGACAAAGGTGCACTCCAAGGCCGCGCGCTTGAGGTGCTTTATCTCGCAGATCCGGTGGAGCTGTTTTTCATGCAGGTGCAGGGATTGGGGCGCGTGCGGCTTCGCGACGGCGGCACGGTGCGGCTCAGCTATGTCGGCAAGAATGGCTATCCTTACACCTCAATCGGCAAGCGCTTGATCGAGCTCGGCGAGGGCAAGCCAAAGAATATGTCCATGCAGGGGATCAAGGAGTGGCTCCGCGCCGATCTCGAGCGGGGCAAGAAGCTGATGTGGGGGAACCGCTCCTATGTGTTCTTCCGCATGCTCGACGAGAAGGAGTGGGAGGCCGGGCCGATTGGCACGCAAGGCGTAGCGCTCACGCCGGGGCGAAGCCTAGCCGTTGATGCGTCCTATCATACGCTTAGGCTGCCGATCTTCGTCGAGGCGCCTCAGCTCGCCGGGCTCGACGGTGCGCCGTTCCGCCGCTTGATGATCGCGCAAGACGTCGGCTCGGCGATCAAGGGGCCTGAGCGCGGCGATATCTTCTGGGGCTCCGGTGAGGGGGCCGGGGCCATTGCCGGCACGACGCTTGCCCCGGCGCAGTTCATTGCGCTTCTGCCGAATGCGACGCCCGGGGTGTGAGGCATGGGTAAGCGTGAGCGAGATAATGATGACGATGCCGCGCTCTGGGAGCGAGTGGCGGAGACTGCGGCGCCGTTGAAGCGTGGTCGCGGGGTGGGATCGCCGAAGTCCGGCAAGGCGGCAATGTCTGCGCCGAACGCAAAGCCGCCTAAGGTTCGTCCTGCGCCAAGAACGATCCCAAAACCCAGTCACGTCCCGCGGGCGGAGCCGCTTGACCGGCGGACAGCACGCCAACTGGAGAAGGGGCGCCTCGAGGTCGAAGCGCGGCTGGACCTGCATGGCATGCGCCAGTGCGACGCCCATGCGCAATTGCGGCGCTTCCTCAAGATGGTTCAGGCCTGTGGCCTGTGCCATGCGCTGATCATCACCGGCAAGGGCGCCGATCCGGAAGCACGCACCAGCTTTTACGAGGAGGATGAGCGCGGGGTGCTGCGGAATGCGGTGCCACGCTGGCTCGCCGAACCGGACTTCGCACCTCTAGTGGTGAGCTTTTCGCCGGCTCCCCGCCGTCTCGGAGGTGACGGCGCGCTTTATGTGCGGATACGCAAGAAAAAACCCTCTATCCAATCAGTTGATTAAGTCACCATTGGTACCGGAGTTGGTACCGGAGCCTCAGATCAGCATTTTTCGAAGAGCTGCATCGGTAATTGCTGCGGCTGCTTCCTGATCGC
>DASPOV010000139.1:0-5382 GCA_035625815.1 Methyloceanibacter sp. | reverse complement strand
ACCCGCTCCGCTCCTTGTCGTCCCGGAAGGCAATATCAACCGGCTCAACCAGGCCTCGTCCAGCGATGGCTGCGTCGAGCGCCTTGCGCAGGGCCTCGGCGCCGTCGGCGTCGGCGAGGCTTGCCAGCGTCACCTTACCCGCCGGGACGCCATCGATGGCACGGCCGAACAGTCGCGCGAAGGCGGCGTTGGTGGTGCTGATGGTTCCTTCGCGGTCGACCGTGGCGATGGCGATCGGGGCCGAGTTGAAAAGGCGCGCAAATCGCAGCTCAGCGGCCGCAGCCTCCTCGGGCTCGCCCGGCGCGCGATTGAGCACGAGCGCATGAGCGAGCCAACGATTGCCACCATAGCGCTGCATGCAATGCAGGATGCGTACGGGAAGCGTGGTCCCGTCTGCCTTGACGAGGTCGATGTCGAAGCGGCGCGTGGCGCCTTGTATGGCGCCACGTCCTGCCCGAGCAATAAGTGCGGCGCCGTCTTCCGACATGATCTTGGCGAGCTTGAGCTGCCGCCCCGCCACGTCGGCAAGGTCGAGGCCGAGCCATTGGGCGAGCGTGGCATTGAGATAGTCGATGGTGCCCTCGCCGTCGGTGGTAAAGAATCCGGCAGGCGCATTGTCGAGATAGGCGATGGCCTGCTGTACCTTTTCGAAGCCCGCTTCCTGCCGTTCGCGGTCAGAGGTGACTTCGTCGACCTGCCACACGACCAGCCCACCCTTGCGGCCCGATTCAGGATCCGCCGGCATGGGCTGCACAGAAATGCGAAACCAGCGGGGGCGCACATCGTCCCCGGCCTCGCCAAGCGGCGGCAGGCGGAACTCCTCCCAGAGTGCCCTGCCCTGCTGCGCGGCGCGCGACAGGCGGAAGATCTGCTCGGCGAGATAGGCGTTACCGGCAAAGGCGCGGTCGGGTGCCTGCACCACCATGTCGGGCTCAAGGCCAAGCAAATTGCGATAGGCCTCGTTGGCGTAGAGCACGCGACCACCACGGTCGGCGATCAGCGCTCCTTGCGGCAGGTTGTCGACAAAGGCCTTGGTGACGTCGTTGCAGGCCTGCGTCTGCCCAAAATGTAAGATGCCGACGGCGCCGGCGAATAGGCAGAACACGCCGACCACGGCAAGACCGCTAAGAATCGCAAGGACGAAGGGCTCGGCCATTTCGCGAGAGATCATCGCGAGGCTGACGGCGGCCACGGCAAGTCCAAGCGCCAGCGCCACCACGAGACCGACGTTGCCGCCGCGGCCGGTGTTATCGGCGGCTGGCTCGGCATAGCGCGCGGGAGCGTCGATGTCGGTCATGGCTCCAAACTACCCGATTCGAACTCAGTTCGCGCCGCACATTGTGATGTGGCGCCTTGCTGCAGCTTGGCCGCGCAAATTCATAAAAGAAGCGGCCATCTCGCTGTCGGGTTCGAGCCCTTCGCTGCCCTCTTTTCGGTGCATGGCCGGGACCGCGAAGGCGACCCGACGAAGCGCCAGGTGTCATATGGCCGAGGGACTTGGCGCAAGACGCCCAGGAGCCCGAAATGCCCTCCATGCGGCCTTCCTGTTCGTGTTTGCGCTTATCGCGCTCGCGGCCTGGGCGTTCAAGACCCTCGTCATGACGGGAGGGTGAAGCGGCGCGAGCATCCTGCGGGGCAGGAATCGCCGGCTTGGCGTGGTGGAGACCGCCTCGGTCGATGCGCGACGCAAGCTCGTGCTCGTCCGCCGCGATAATGTCGAGCATCTGATCATGACGGGCGCCCCGATCGACGTGCTGATCCAGACGGAGATCGAAGGACACGGGCAGCTTGAGCCATCAATAGAGACCTTGATCATTGCCCGCAGCGGCATGCGTCCTGCCCCGGATTGCGGCAAGGACCTGACGTACCCCCCGGAAAACCGCCGATTTTTCGACGCCACAAGTCAATACTTGTGGTTGACTGTGACACTTAAGCAGCGGTGGTTTTGCTTGTCGCCGAAGCCAAGTTGCGCTAGACAGGACATCCGAACTTACGGTCGCCATGCGTATTCGTGGCAGGCGGATGACGTGACGCCGGTATAGTCACCGCTCATACCGTAAGAACGCCGGTAGTTCCCTGCTAATGGTCCGACACCGACTGGCTTCGGCCAGTCATGTCAGTCCCCCAAACACTCCACTCCCCGCCCAAAGCGGGGAGTTTTTTATCCGCGCTAATCAGCGTTGCCTTAACCTTGGTGCTTTCGCGTTCGGGGCTTCACGCATGCGCCCTCTAGTCTTGTTCTTTCTTGTCGTCATCGCCGCGTCGCCAGCAAAAGCCCGAGAGATGCCGAAGGGATTCGTCTATCTGCGTGACGTCGATCCGACCATCCTTCAGGATATGCGCTATGCGAGCGAACACAACTTCACGGGCCATGCTGTTCCTGGCTACGACGCACCGGAATGCGTGCTGGTGAGCCAAGCCGCTGAGGCGCTAAAGGCGGTGCAGGCGGAGCTCCGAGAGAAGCAGCTTGCGCTCAAAGTCTATGACTGCTATCGGCCGGCGCGCGCGGTGGAGGCCTTCGTCACTTGGGCCAACCTCCCCGACGATCCCAAAGCGAAATCCACCTATTACCCCGCGCTCCAAAAGCGCGATCTGTTTCCGGACTATGTCGCGCTCGTCTCAAGCCATTCCCGCGGCGCCACAATGGACCTGACCATCGTCCCGCTCAACCCGGGCGCACCGGCCAGCCCCCCGCCCGGCACCCCCACGCCCTGCACGGCCGCACTTGGGAAGCGGCCGCCCGACAACAGCATCGACATGGGAACCGCCTTCGACTGCTTCGACGTAAAGGCACATACGCGAGTTCCGGCCCTTACACCGGAGCAGCAGCAAAACCGTCAAATGCTGGTTGAGGCTATGAGTCGCCAAGGCTTCAGGAACTACGAGAAGGAGTGGTGGCACTTCACCCTTGAGCGCGAGCCCTATCCCGACACGTTGTTCGATTTCCCCATCACCCCGCGCGTGCAGAGCGCAACACCAGCGAAGATGGAGAAATAGCTAGGCTTTTGGCTTTGGGCCTTGCGGTGCCTATTCGTCGCGGTAGACGCGCTCGCGCCGTTCGTGGCGCTCCTGGGCTTCGACGCTCAAGGTCGCGATCGGCCGCGCATCGAGGCGCTTCAGGCTGATCGGTTCGCCGGTCTCCTCGCAATAGCCGTAGGTGCCTTCGTCGAGGCGGCAAAGGGCAGCGTCGATCTTGGCGATCAGCTTGCGCTGCCGGTCACGGGCCCGAAGCTCGAGTGCCCGCTCGGTCTCCGTGCTCGCCCGGTCGGCGATATCGGCATGCTGAGCCGATTCGTCTTGCAGGTGCTGCAGCGTCTCCTTGGTCGACCGGAGGATTTCCTCGCGCCAAGCCAGCAGCTTGCGCCGGAAATAAGCGCGCTGGCGCTCGTTCATAAAGGGCTCGTCGTCGGAGGGCCGATAGTCTTCGGGGATTTTACGCTTCGGCCGCATGAAAGCCTCTGCCAAACGCATGGTCTTCATTCCTCGGGCCTTAGGCCCCGTCTCCCCTGGCCCGTTTGAGAGCAATCGCGGCCCCCGCCGGTCCGCACCGTATTTACGGAAGCGGCGCACCAAGTCAAGTGAGCAGCGGGTCTTGACAAATGTTCCTTGAGCCGAGCCAGCCGCTTCGTTGTGGCAGGATAGAGTCAGAGCTCAATTACAGCCGAATGACAGGGCGTTGATACTAGAATTACCGGCAAAATCGCTGGCCGATGGGCTTGGGTCCCGGGCTTGCGCACCCCAACTCTTCGTCACCCCGCCATGGCGCTAAAAGGCGTAAAAGGACAGCCAGAAGCGTGCAGATTTCTACATTCACCTACGGCGCCGTCGACGCGATTCGCAACATTGGCGACTTCGCGTCAGACCTCGTCGAGCCGACCGTGCGGCTCGGCGTGACGGGGCTTGCGCGCTCCGGCAAGACCGTGTTCATCACCGCGCTCGTACACAATCTGATGGCTGGCGCGCGCATGCCTTTTTTCGATATCATGGCGCATGGCCGCATGCTCCGCGCCTATCTTGAGCCCCAGCCTGACGATCAGGTACCGCGTTTCGACTATGAGCGACACCTGGCCGATCTCATCGCGACCCCACCACGCTGGCCGGACAGCACGCGCCGCATCAGCCAGCTTCGTCTGGCGATCGAATACGAGCCGCAGAAGTTTTGGAAGCGGCAGCTTGGCTACAATCGACTGAACATCGACATCGTCGACTATCCGGGCGAATGGCTGCTCGATTTGCCGCTGCTCACGCTGGACTACTTGCATTGGTCGCATCAGGCGCTCAAGCGGAGCCGGGCTCCGAGCCGAAAGGTCGCGGCGAAGGATTGGCACACGGCGCTCGCCGAGATCGATCCGGCCGCGACTGCTGCCGAGACCGTGGCGCAGCGGCTTGCGGATCTGTTCAAGGCCTATTTGCGCGACGCGCGTGCCGACAGTCACGCGCTTTCCACACTGCCGCCGGGACGCTTCCTTATGCCGGGCGATCTTGAAGGCTCGCCGGCGCTGACCTTCGCGCCGCTGGATGCGAAGGGAGAGACGAACTTTCCGAAGATCTCACTCTGGGCGATGATGGCGCGGCGCTATGAAGCCTATAAGACCCACGTGGTGCGACCCTTCTTCCACGATCATTTCGCGCGGCTCGACCGGCAGATCGTGCTCATCGACGTGCTCGCGGCGCTGACCGGTTACAAACCCGCGGTCGCCGATCTCGAGCGCGCTATGACCGAGATTCTCGAATCCTTCAGGACCGGAGCGAACAGCCTCTGGTCGAGCCTGTTCGCGCCGCGCATCGATCGCATCGTGTTTGCCGCGACCAAGGCTGACCATTTGCACCATTCAAACCACAACCGGCTTGAAGCGATCCTCGCCGCGCTCACCAAAGATGCGATGGGGCGCGCGAATTATACTGGTGCCGCGGTGAAGGTGCTCGCGCTCGCCGCCATCCGCGCGACGCGCGAAGGCACGGCGAAGCGGAACGGCGAAGCGCTTCCCTGTATCGTCGGCTATCCCTTGCCGGGCGAAACGATCGGGCGACGGTATTTCGACGGAAGCGAAGCCTTCGCCATCTTCCCCGGCGATCTGCCCGCTAACCCCGAGACGGCTCTCCGTCCCTTGCATCCCCAGCCTGACGACGTGCGCTTCGTGGGCTTCCGCCCGCCGAACCCGGTGCCGCTGCCGTCCGGCAGCTTTGCCCCCTTTCCCAATATTCGCCTCGACCGCGCGTTGCAGGCGCTTATTGGAGACCGCCTAAAATGACGAAGCCACGCAAGCCCGCATCCTTCCGTCTCGAGGAGATCGAGCTCGTCGAAGCTCCTCTCTCGCCGCCCGCCATCGCCACCGGCATAGTGCAGGTTCCGGCGACCGTGCGCGCTTTGCCAGCGCTTGA
>DASPOV010000138.1:0-5589 GCA_035625815.1 Methyloceanibacter sp. | reverse complement strand
CTCAATGCGCTACGTGCCTATGGGGGAAGGGCAGTCCTGCAGGCCTACGAAGGAGGCCAGGGAAAAACTGCCCCTTCGGGAGAGAAGCAGCTGTGAAAAAACTGGATTCGTTTAAAGCAAAGGCGCGCGCCCTAGCGCGTTCTGGCCATTTTTACGGACTACCGCCGCTCGAGTTTGAGTTGAGCTTCGAGGAGGGCTTCCGCGAGGCAGGCGAGTGGCTAGAACTAGCCTCGACGAAGGAAGAACTCGAACGCATTTGCCAAGAGTCGAGAGCGAACCGTAAAGCCGCCTAACCTCCTAATATCCGTCACTGATAAGGATGAAGAGCAAGCTGCTTTTGACGTATGGCTGGTGGGTGCCGTGCTCTACGCCGGCCGGTGAGACAAAGCTCCATGGCCTTCGCCTTGCCGACCGCGCGCGTCAGCCGCTGCGCGCCGCCGGGAGTGGGACCCAAGCTTCGACTACGTCTACCGAGGCGGCCGGGGTTATTGGGAATTGGGCCTGGATCAGCTTCTAGCTCTGCGACGCTCCCGTATCGTATCGACAAACCGCGAGAGCAGCCAAACTGCTAAAAACGCGACACCTGCCGCAACGGCCCCAAAAAGAAAAGCGCCGCGCACTGAATCGAGATTGCTCGGATCGACCATCTGAGCGAACCGGGTGCCGCTCAGGAGAAACACGGTGAATATCACCGCCAACAGAGCGCCCCGCTTGCCCTGCAGAAGCCAGTAGACCAAGACAACGAGAGTAAGTGCCCCAAGGACGAGCAGCAAGGATTCCCCCATGGCTGACCGCCGTCACAATCAGAGTTAAGCAGATCAAGCTGCAAAAGACAAACTATACTCAAAATGATGCTAACTCCTCGCTGCGGTCAGCAAAGCAAAAGCTACACCAATTCCGGTTGGTGAATCAGTGGTTTACCCCTTAATTCCCAAGTTGGGAACCTTACCGGCGGCCTAGGCTCCCTTTTCTACGCTCGCCCGCCAGACGGAAAGGGCCTGCCGAGACCCGGCCACGTCATGGACCCGTAAGACTTGTGCGCCCTGCGCCGCCGCGGCAAGGGCAACGGCGAAGGATCCCGGTTCACGCGACCGCGGTGTTTCACCACCGCTGATCCCGCTGAGGAAGCGCTTGCGCGAGGCGCCCACGAGCAGTGGCGCGCCGAGCCCGTGCAGCAGGCTGAGATTGGCGAGGAGCGCAAGGGTATGGTCCATCGTCTTGCCGAAGCCGATGCCTGGATCGACGGCGATGCGCGATCGCGGGATGCCCGCCGCCTCAGCCGCGGCGATGCGCTCCGCAAGATAGTCGAAGACCTCGAGCACAACATCTTGATAGCGAGGATCGTCCTGCATGGTCTTGGGCTCGCCCTTGGCATGCATGAGGATGACGGAAAGACCCGTCTCCGCCGCCGCCGCAAGGCTGTCCTTGTCGTAGGTGAGCGCTGACACGTCGTTGAAGATCCTGGCGCCAGCCTTGGCAGCGGCTCGCGCCACGTTCGCCTTGCGCGTATCGATGGAGATGGCGGCATGGAACCCCGCAAGCCCGTCGAGCACGGGCAGCACGCGGGAGAGCTCTTCGCCCTCTTCAACGGCGTCAGAGCCCGGACGGGTCGATTCACCCCCGACATCGACGATGTCAGCACCAGCGGCGGCGAGCTCGGCAGCATGAACGATGGCACCTTCCGTCGTGTCGTAGAGGCCGCCGTCGGAGAAGCTGTCACGTGTGACATTGACGATGCCCATGATCAGAGGACGCGCGAAGTCCAGACCTGCGAAGGGCGGTCGCGGTGCCGTCACGCGCTTGAGCACTGGGACAAGATCGGCATCGTGCGACCGCGCAAGCTCTTGCGCGAGGAGAAGACGCCGCTTGGACGAGCCCGGCGTGCCCTCGATCAGTTCGGCGGCGGCGAAAGCGATCGCGGTCCCCGCCAAGGGAAGGCCTGCACCTTCGGCCATGGCTTCGGCCGCCGTGTGGCCATAGAGGAAACCGATTGGCCTGAGATAGAGTTTCGCGTCCGTCATTGGCCTGCCTTAACACGATGCGCCGCTTTCATGCGACGCTCAGCAAATGAATGGCCGGGACGAGCCCGGCCATGCATTCGTGCCAATCCGGGGCTAGCTCAAATCTGCGGTTGAGGCTCCATCCCGCCAGTATCGGGCTCTGGCTCGGGCGGCGCCTTCTTGCCGCGGCCAGCAGTGGGAACCGCGGATGCCGGCGTCGGACGAGGTGATACTTCGGCCGCGAACTCGCGCACGGGGGGCTTGCCCTTGAGCAGGTTCTTGATCTCGTCGCCGGACAGCGTTTCGTATTCGAGCAGCCCACGCGCGATTAGATGCAGATCGTCGATATGCTCATCGATGATCTTGCGCGCATGTTCGTAGGACTCATCGACGATGCGGTGGATCTCCTCATCGACGATGGTCTGCGTCTCGTCGGATAGGTTCTGCGTTCGGGCAATCGAATGGCCGAGGAACACCTCTTCCTCGTTGTCGCCATAGGCGAGCGGCCCGAGCTTGTCAGACATGCCGTACTGCGTGACCATCGCGCGTGCCAGGAGCGTCGCCATCTTGATGTCGGACGCTGCGCCCGAGGTGACCTTCTCATAACCGAACACAAGCTCCTCGGCCACGCGGCCGCCCATGGCGACGGTGATGTCGGCCTGAAGCTTGGCGCGCGTGTAGGAGAGCAGGTCGCGCTCAGGCAGCCGCATGACCATGCCGAGCGCGCGGCCACGCGGGATTATGGTCGCCTTGTGCACGGGATCCGATGCCGGCTGGTGCAGGGCCACCAAAGCATGACCGCCCTCGTGATAGGCGGTCAGCGTCTTCTCCTCCTCGCTCATCACCATGGAGCGGCGCTCGGCGCCCATCATGACCTTGTCCTTGGCGTCCTCGAACTCGAGCTGGGTCACGAGGCGCTTTGAACGGCGCGCTGCGAGCAACGCCGCCTCGTTCACGAGGTTGGCGAGGTCCGCGCCGGAAAAGCCTGGCGTACCGCGGGCGATGACGCGCAAGTCCACGTCAGGAGCGAGCGGAACCTTGCGCACATGCACCTTCAGGATCTTCTCCCGGCCGATGATGTCGGGGCGCGGCACCACCACCTGGCGGTCGAACCGACCAGGCCTGAGCAGCGCAGGATCGAGCACGTCGGGACGGTTGGTCGCGGCGATTAGGATGATGCCTTCATTGGCCTCGAAGCCGTCCATCTCGACGAGCAGCTGATTGAGCGTCTGCTCGCGCTCATCATTGCCGCCGCCAAGGCCAGCGCCGCGGTGACGGCCGACGGCGTCGATCTCGTCGATAAAGATGATGCAAGGCGCGTTCTTTTTCGCCTGATCGAACATGTCGCGCACGCGGGAAGCGCCAACGCCCACGAACATCTCGACGAAGTCCGAGCCCGATATGGTAAAGAACGGCACGTTCGCCTCACCAGCGATCGCACGTGCGAGCAGCGTCTTGCCGGTGCCGGGAGGTCCGACAAGCAACGCGCCGCGCGGAATGCGCCCGCCGAGCTTCTGAAACTTCTGCGGATCGCGCAGGAACTCTACAATCTCCTGCAGATCCTCCTTCGCCTCATCAACGCCGGCGACATCATCAAAGGTGACGCGGCCATGGCGCTCAGTGAGCAACTTAGCCTTGGACTTGCCGAAGCCCATGGCCCGGCCGCCGCCAGACTGCATCTGGCGCATGAAGAAGATCCACACGGCGATGAGCAGCAGCATCGGGAACCAGGACACGAGCACACCGAGCAGCGATGGCACGTCGTCCTCCGACGGCTTGGCCGTGATCTTCACGCCCTTCTGGTGCAGCTTGTCGACCAGGCCGGGATCGTTCGGCGCATAGGTCTGGAAGCTCCGCCCATCGTTGAAATGGCCCGTGATTTGACTGCCGGCGATGGTCACATCCTGGACGCTGCCACCCTCGACCTCGCTCAGCAGCTGCGAAAAGCTGATCTCATTGCCGCGGACGCGAACGCCAGGGCTTTGAAACAGGTTGAACAGGGCAACCAGCAACAGGCCAATGAAAACCCAGATGGCGAAATTACGAAAATTCGAATTCATGACGACCCTAGTTGACCCGCACTCGAAAGGACCCGGCGCCGGATCGCCGGCATCTCGCCCTCGCTGGCGGGACCTATCACCTCGTTAACATAGGTGGGAATAAGCCCTTTTCCAAGTAAAGCTACGCCAAAGAGGTGCACGCTTCCTCAACGGCATCCTTCAAATGCGGCGCGTTGAAGGCGCACCGACGAAGCGCGCGCTGAAGTAGCCGCTGATCTCGTCACCCGCGTCTGTAATGCCGAGATGCGGCAGCAGGATCGCATCTCCATGCCAGCACGCTGGGAGCGTGGCGCCCGCGAAGCGCGGCAGCGCGGCGAGCCACGGCGCTAAGGCGCCAAGATCGCGCCAGCCAGATTCGCCGAGCGCGCTGACGGTGACGGGCGCAGTCGCGCTTAACTGAAGCTCGACTCTGAAGCGGTTGTCCCACAGCGCACGTTGCCCTGGAGCAAGTTGGAGCGACGAGAACCCGGTCCCCCTCGTCTCGCGGAAGACGCCGAGGCGTTCGCCAATTGGCTGCAGCCGACAGCCGCCAAGCGTGTGGGTCTTGTCAGGATTGTCTCGCATGGCGGCAAGCAGTGCCTCGAGCTTGGCGAGCCGCAGCGGTTTGGCGCGGCCTCCTAGAGCGGTGATCAACCGCGCCAAGGCCCGAAGTGCGATTTCCTCCGGCGCGGCAATGAGTGCGTCGCGGGCAACGAGGCAATAACCGGCTTCGCTCATGGCGCCCTGTTCTGCGAGGAATCCTTCGGCTGCCTCATCGAGCGCCGCTCGCGCCCGCCTGAGGCGTTGCGCCGAGCGCGCGAGAGCCTCAGGGGTCAATCCAAGCTTCGCCAGTGCATCGCTGCCCGCGCGCATCCTCGCGCGTTCGAAGCGTGGGTCGCTATTGCTCGGATCTTCAGCCCAGCCGAGACTAGCTTCAATCAGGGTGGCGGCGAGCCGCGCCTTGGTCAGATCGAGCAGAGGACGCAGCACGGCGATGCCAGACCAGACGCTTTCCTGTGGGATCGCGGCGAGGCCGTCGAGCCCGCTGCCGCGCTTCAGGCGCATCAGGAACGTCTCGGCCTGATCATCGAGATGATGCGCGGTGACGAGCGCCGGGATGTCATGAGCATCGCAGTAGGCCGCCATGAGGTCGTAGCGAGCTTCACGAGCGCACGCTTGCAGGCCTCCGCTTTGCTTCTCGTCGCGCGTCCAAGTGAGAATCGCATGAGGCAGTCCGAAACTCGCTGCCATGCGCGCCACCATGGTGGCTTCCTCGCGCGAGCCCGCACGCAGCCCGTGGTCGACAGTGAGCACTATCACCTCGGGCCTGGCCACGCTTTCCGAGCGCCAGTGCGCAATGAGGTGAAGCAGCGCCATGCTGTCCGATCCGCCCGATACCGCAAGCGCGAGCCGAGGATAGCGGGAGAGGGGAGCAAAGGCGGCACGGGCTTCGCTCGATGTGAGCGCCGCGCCCATCAGCAGGATGCCTCACGCAGCCCGCCACGGACGTGGTCCTGCGCGTCTCTGTGGCCACCAGCGTCGGCGTAGAC
>DASPOV010000137.1:0-4903 GCA_035625815.1 Methyloceanibacter sp. | reverse complement strand
CGTTGTCGACCTTCTTGACCTCACCCTTCTTCGTGTCGGCCTGGTTTCCGCCATTCGGGCTGGCGACGGCCTTAGTTTCTTCGGGCTTCTTTGCGTCGTTAGCCTTCGCTTCAGAAGCTGGTGTCCCATCATTTGCCGGGGCGGTTGGCGTATCCGAGGCGCTTCGGCTTGCGTAGTGGGATGGCTTGGCAAGCGCCATCGCAATTTGCGCACCCTCCGTAGAGAAGCGGGTGATGGCGACCGCGGCGGACGAGGTGCAGCTGCGGTAGGTGCGGCGATAGCCGCGATAGCCGTCATTGAAGCTGTTTACGAGCTTGGCGCGGCGTACCGCTGTCGAACCCTCGTTCTTCAGGATTTCCTTCATCTCATCGCGCCAGAGCTGGCCTTCCTGGGCGCCGCACAGCTCGCGCAGATAATGGACGGCTCCAAGAATCTCGGCGAGCCGTAGGAGCTTCGCGTCATAGGGCCGGTCGTCTGGCGGCGGCGGCGCCGAGCTTTCCTTCGGTACGATCGGTGGCAGATCGTCGGCCGGCGGTTTCGGTTTTGCTGGGTGTACTTTCGGCCGCGCCACCGGCTGCGCCTGAAAGAATGGCGACCAGAAGAATTGCGCCTCGGCAATTGGCGCCCAAGCAAGCATCTCCAAGGCGAGCACGCAGAACCCGAATCCAAGCGTGAGCGGTCCGGGTGCCTTTCTTTTCATGCAACTGGAGTACCGCGTCTTGAGGGCGAAAGCTAGGCGTGGGGCAGGCCAAGCCGCTCTGCCGCGCGGCGAATAAGGGCGGCTGTTCCTTCAATAAGGCCAAGATTTTCCAAGTCGCCGACGGCGATCCACCGCACTTCAGCTGCGTCGTCCCGGGCACGAAGGGCGCCTGAACCGTACCGCCCAAAGAACACTTCGAGCCGGTGCGTTAGCGGGCTCCCGCCATAGCCCTCGGCGGCAATCTCAACCGTATCGAGGAGCCCTTCGACCTCGGCAGTGATCCCCGCCTCTTCCTCAAGTTCTCGAAGCGCTGCCTCACACGGACGCTCGCCGGTTTCGAGGTGCCCGCCAGGAAGGCTCCAGAGCCCCCGCCAAGGTGCCCGGGCGCGTTTCACGAGCAAAACGGCATTTCCCTTGAACACGGCGATGCTTGCTCCACGGCGGAACGGTGTATCGGAAGAACGGGTCATGATACTGGGCGGTTTAGCCATTTGCTTGCTCGCTCTCCCTGCCATTTATCGGCTGAGCGCTGCCCGGGTTGTGATTGCAAAAGCGCCTTGGAATGCACCGCAGCCGATGTGCTCACGCTATAACCTCACTTCGTCACCCGCGACACGCTGAATTTTCCGGCTCGCTACAACGCCGCGCCGACGCAAGGAATTGGCGTTGGTGCCTAAGTAAGGATGGCAGGCGGCGCTTCCGGCTGATGCGCTGGGGCTTGCTCCCCCTTCGTCAAGGATCCCCAACCTCGCCGGCCCTGATCAATGCGCGCGCCGAGGGCATGTCGACCAGGTCCGCCTCCCGGCGCGCTCTCGCCGAGCGGCGCTGCCTCGTGCCAGCGGCCGCCCCCGGCTGATTTGTTCGAGGCGATCGAAATGCATCCGAAGCTCATCGACCCGCGCCGCGACGACCTCGGGATACAGGAACCTCTCCAGACACAGCTGCTGTGGGTGGAACTTCTCGGCCTACAGCAGCTTGCCGGGATTGAGGATGCCGTTCGGGTCGAAGGCGAGCTTGATCTTCCGCATCACCTCAAGCTCGAGCGGCTGCTTGGCGTGACGCAGGAGGTCGCGCTTCAGCCGGCCGATGCCATGCTCGGCACTGATCGACCCGCCAAGGTCGAGCGCAATCTCATGTACCGCGGCGTTAAGCGTCTCCCAATTGGCGAGAAACACGGCGCGGTCCATCGAAGGCGGCTGGCTGACATTGTAGTGAATGTTGCCGTCCCCGAAATGGCCGAAGGGCACCGGGCGCGCGCCGGGGATCATCAGCTCGACGAGCTGATTGGCACGACCAATGAACTCAGGCACACGGGCGACCGGCACCGCCACGTCATGCTTGATGCTGCCGCCCTCGTGCTTCTGCACCTCGCTCATCAGCTCTCGCAGCCGCCAAAGCTCGCGCTCTTGCGCAAGCGACGCGGCGATCACGGCGTCCTCGATCTCTCCTGCCTCGACACCTTCGCTGAGCAACGTCTCGGCAAGGCGCGCGATGCCGCTCCCCTCCCGCGGGCTCGACAGCTCAAGCAGCGCGTACCAGGCATGGGGCGAGGTCAGCGGATCCCGGGTGTCGGTGCCGTGCTTCAGCACGAAGTCGAGGCCACGGCGCGGCATTAGCTCGAAGGCCGTCAGCTCCCGCCCCGCTTGCTCAGAGGCGCGGGAGAAGAACGCTGCGGCTGCATCGAGATGACAAAGTCCGGCGAACGTCGTTACCGTTTCGGCAGGCCTAGGAAGCAAGCGCAGCACCGCGGCGGTGATAATGCCAAGCGTGCCTTCAGAGCCAATGAACAGATCCTTGAGGTCGTAGCCACTGTTATCCTTGCGTAAGCCTTTCAGTCCGTTCCATACGCCGCCGTCGGCAAGCGCGACCTCGAGCCCAAGGGTCAAATCGCGGGCGCTGCCATAGGCGAGCACCGCGGTCCCCCCGGCATTGGTGGCGAGAACTCCGCCGATCTGGCAGCTACCCTCTGACGCGAGGCTCAAGGGAAACAGACGCCCCGCGCTTGCCGCCACCGCTTGCGCATTGGCGAGCACGAGTCCTGCCTCGACGGTAATGGTGTTGCCCTCGAGGTCGATATTGCGGACATGGGTGAGGCGGCTCAAATTCACCACCACCTCGTGACCGCTCTCGAACGGAATCTGGCCGCCGACCAGCCCGGTATTGCCGCCTTGCGGCACGATGGCGGTGCGCGTCTCGTTAGCGCGCTTCAAGATCGCCGCAACTTCAGCCGTCGAGCCTGGCTTCAGCACGAGGGCGGCCTTGCCGAAATAGCGGTCGCGCCATTCCACGAGATATGGCGTCATGGCCCCTGGATCGCGGATGGCGTGGTCCTCACCCACGATTCGTACCAGCGCGTCGAGCGTTGCGTCACTCGGGCGCTTAAGAGACTCTTGCGTCATCGGAGTTGGAAATGGAAGACAAGCGACGAGCGCAAGCTGCTCGCTGCAGGCGGTCGTTGATCGCCTCGCCAAGGCCTTTGTTAGGGATCGGCATCACCGCAATCGCCTCCGCTCCCGCTGCATCGAGCCTGCGCAGCGAGGAAAAGAAATTCGCGGCAGCCTCGGACAGGACCCCGCGCGGGCTGAGATTGATTGAGGGTCCAGCATAAAGCGGCGCGTCCAGGCCGAAGGTAAGGAACGCTTCACCTTTGCGCGGCGTCCGCGCGTCAAGGCGAAGGGGCGTGTCGGGCGCGTAATGAATGGGGAGTTGCCCCGGCGAGGTCACTTGGCAGCCGGCATCCGCTGTGAGGAGAGGGCGCCCTAGCACCGTCTCGATCTCCTCTCTTGCGAGCGCGCCAAGTCGAAGCAAGGTGACCCTATCGCCCTCGATGCCCAGTACGGTCGATTCAAGTCCGAGCGTGGAGGGGCCCCCATCGAGGATCATAGCCGGCAGACCCCCAAGCTCTTCTTCCACATCCACCGCGGTAGTGGGGCTGATGCGTCCCGAGCGGTTGGCGCTCGGCGCCGCGATGGGCACCTTCGCGGCCGTAAGCAGCGCGCGGGCGATCCGGTCGTTCGGGGCGCGGAGCGCGATGGTGTCGAAACCTGCGCTGACAAGATCAGTAATGGCGCAGCCTCGCTTGCGCGGCAGCACTAGAGACAGGGGCCCAGGCCAGAAAGCGCCGATGAGCTTCCGCGCGGTGCCATTGATGATCGCGTAGGGTTCCGCGTCGTCGACCCCAAGCACATGCACGATCAGAGGATTGAAGCGTGGGCGTTCCTTGGCGGCAAATACCTTGGCTATAGCGGATGAGTCGAGCGCATTGGCGCCGAACCCATATACCGTCTCGGTCGGAAAGGCGACGGTCTCGCCACGCGCCAGTGCCTGCGCTGCGCGGTCGATGGACTCCTTCGTGGCGGGTACGACCGGCATGGTGACCGACCAAAACCTTGTTCAATTTGCTTATTCATTCCATTTCGCGTGTTAGCATCGGCGGGTCAAGCGACATGCCCGCGCACGCAAGAGCCTCTGCTGTATGCCCACCCTACTCCTCACCCATCCGGACTGCCTCCTGCATGATATGGGTCAAGGCCATCCCGAACGACCTGACCGGCTTCGCACCATCGAAGACGCGCTGGCGGCCCCTGCGTTTAATAGGCTGAAGCGCGAGCGGGCCCCGCTTGCCCCGCTTGCCGTCATCGAGCGCTTGCATCCTCCCCGCTACGTTGAGGCGATCCGCGCCGCCACGCCGAGGCGCGATCTCGTCTGGCTCGACCCCGATACCGCGATGGCGCCTGGGAGTTGGAACGCCGCGCTCAGGGCCACCGGTGCTGCGGTTTACGCGGTGGACCAGGTGATGTCGGGCGCCGCAAGCAATGCCTTCTGCGCGGTCCGTCCTCCTGGCCACCATGCCGAACCGTCGCGCGCCATGGGCTTCTGCCTGTTCAACTCGATAGCCATCGCCGCACTGCATGCCCGCACCGCCCATGGCGCTGAGCGCGTAGCCGTATTCGATTTCGACGTGCATCATGGCAACGGCACGCAAGACGCCTTCTGGTCCGACAAAAACCTGTTTTACGGTTCGACCCATCAAATGCCGCTCTTCCCCGGCACCGGAGCCTTGAGCGAGACCGGGGCTGGCAACATCTTCAATGCGCCGCTAAGCCCGCTCGACGGCAGCAGCCACTTCCGCGAAGCCTTCCTTAGCCGCATCTTGCCGGCGCTCAACAATTTCGCGCCGGACGTGCTGCTGATCTCGGCCGG
>DASPOV010000136.1:0-6469 GCA_035625815.1 Methyloceanibacter sp. | reverse complement strand
TGGCGCCTACGATGCGGTGCTCGCCAAAGGCAGCAAGGTGGCCGAGATCTACGGCACCATCCGTATCTCCGAGCGCCACCGCCACCGTTACGAAGTCAACACGCGCTACCGCAACAAGCTCGAGGCGGCAGGCTTGCGCTTCTCTGGTCTATCGCCTGACGGGTTGTTGCCGGAGATCGTGGAGATCCCGGAGCATCCCTGGTTCATCGGCGTGCAATTCCATCCGGAGCTGAAATCGCGACCCTTCGAGCCGCACCCCCTTTTCGCCTCTTTCATCGGAGCCGCCGTGGAGCAGAGCCGTCTCGTTTAGGCGGCTCCGCCCTGGGTTCGATGCTACTTCCGCTTGCGCGGTGCCGATGCGGCCGGCGCCACGTCGGATTTCGCTCCGCCGCGGTCCGGGATCACACCAGCCAATCAGCTTTACCAGCGACCCGTTCCTCATCGATCCGGCGAAGGCCTTGGTGTACAGCCTGACGGGCTGATCGTTCGCCGCGATGGACTGATCGAAGCGGTCGGTCCCTATGAGAGCCCTCCGAGCGAAGCTGCCGGAAGGCACTCAGGTCGCGGACTATACCGGCTGCATCCTATCGGCGGGCTCATCGACACGCATGTGCATTATGTGCAGACCGAGACGATCGCGTCTCGGGGAAAGCAGCTGTTGGACTGAGATCAACGACTACATCTGTCCGGCCGAGGAAGCCTTCGCCGACGAGGCATACGCCCGCGGTGTCGCCTCCGTCTTCTGCGATGAGCTCATCCGCAACGGCAAGACCACGGCCTGCGTCTACTGCACCGTCTATCCGAAAATGGCATGGGGCAGGGCGGCTGCTTTACTCCGTCACGCCCCCGCTGGGCTGAGCACGCCAGCGCACCTCGAGGCGGCGGCCACGCTATGGCGCGAGCATCTTGAGCTCAATTTGCAGACCCACTTCGCCGAGAAACCGCGGCGAAGTCGCGTTCGCCACTAAGCTCTTTTCGAAGCGGAAGGACTTCCTCGACATCTACGATCATTACGGTCTCGTCCGCCGCCGCACTGTGCTCGGCCATTGTATCTGGTTCTCCGACTCCGAGTTCGCCGATGAGCGCGACGTCTCTATCGCCCATTGCCGGACCTCGAACCTCTTTCTCAGCGGCGGTCTGTTCCGCCTGCGCATAGCCAAAGACCCGAAGCGCCCGATCCACCGGCCTCGCCACCGATCTCGGCGCGGGCACGAGCCTCTCGCTGATGCAGAGGCCTACAAGGTCTCGGCGCTCAACAGGTACGCCGCTCACGGCATTCGGCGAGCTTTATCTCGCCACGCTTGGCGGCGCCCGCGCGCTCGGACTTGAGGATCGCGTCGGCTCGTTGCAGGGCCGCGAGGCCGACATCGTCGTGCTTAACCCTAAGAGCCGCGCCTCTGCTCCCCTTCCGCGAGGCACGTTCCCACTCGCTCCAAGAAACCTTGTTCGTGCTGATGACGCTTGGCGATGACCGCCACATGCGCGCCACCTACGTGGCGGGGACACTCGTGCACACGCGCGAGCCGGTTGACGCGTGACGTCCTGCCGCCCATGGTCCGGACATGGCCGCCCCTGTGAAACCAGCGCCGAGCCCTGTGGTCGTGGTAGGCGCCGCGCGTTTTGGCAACGCTTTGCCGCTTGCCCTGATCGCCGGGCCTTGCGTGCTTGAGGGCCGGGCCCATGCGCTCGAGACCGCCGAGGCGCTGAAGGAGATCGCGGCGAAGGCCGATATCGGCTTCGTCTACAAGACCTCCTTCGACAAGGCCAACCGCACCAGCCTCGCAAGCGCCCGTGGGCTTGGTCTTGCCGAAGCTCTGCCCATCTTCGCCGAGATCAGGGAGCGTACCGGGCTTCCCGTACTCACCGACGTGCACGAGCCGGATCAATGCGCTGCGGTCGCCGAGGAGGTCGACGCGTTGCAAATCCCGGCCTTCCTCTGCCGCCAGACCGATCTCCTCATCGCCGCCGCTCAGACCGGCAAAGTGGTGAACGTGAAGAAGGGCCAGTTCCTCGCGCCCTGGGACATGAAGCACGTCGTCTCCAAGGTTGTCGGCGCCGGCAATCCCCAGGTGCTTCTCACCGAGCGCGGCGTCTCCTTCGGCTACAATACGCTCGTCTCCGACATGCGCGCGTTACCGATCCTTGCGGAGACCGGAGCGCCGGTGATCTTCGACGCCACGCACTCGGTGCAACAGCCTGGAGGGCACGGGGCGCAAAGCAGCGGGGAGCGCCGTTTCGTGCCGGTGCTGGCGCGCGCCGCGGTCGCCGTCGGCGTCGCCGGCATCTTCATCGAGACCCATCAGGATCCCGACCACGCGCCCTCCGACGGCCCCAACATGGTGCCGCTGAAAGTGCTGCCGTCCCTGCTCGACGAGCTGATTGAGATCGACAAGCTGGCGAAGGGCTCTAACCATCAAGACTGATCATCGCCTGTCAGGTCGGTGCGGGGATTAGTTCCTTGCCGTCAGCCGCGTCCGCGATAGGGCGCCAAGCCCTGATCCGGCAGCCAGAGAGCTTCCGGCACCACGCCATATTGCCAGAACACGTCGATGGGAATGCCGCCGCGCGGAAACCAATAGCCCCCGATGCGCAAATAAGCCGGGACTATCAAGTCTACGATGCGCTTGCCGATGGAGATCGTCGCATCCTCATGGAACGCGCCGAAATTGCGGAAGCTCGCAAGGTAAAGCTTGAGGGATTTCGACTCGAGCAGCCAGCGCTTCGGCGCGTAGTCGATGATGAGATGGGCGAAGTCCGGCTGGCCGGTGATGGGGCAGAGGCAGGTGAATTCCGGCGCAGTGAAGCGCGCCGCGTAGAGCGTCTCCGGATGCGGGTTCGGCACGCGTTCCAGCAGCGCCTTGTCGGGCGAGGCGGGAAGGGGCGTTGGCTTGCCGAGCTCCTTCAGCTTCGTTGTCTTCGCCGCCATTGGCTTGCCTACTCCGCCGCGCGCATATGCCCGCGCGCGCCGGCATAGATACAGCCTTCATGGCAACTGTCGCGCGAGATTTGAATCTCGACGAGACTGAAGAGCCGGTCGTGCAGACGATCCCAGAGCCACACGGCGATCCGCTCGAGCGTCGGCGCCTCGAGCCCCTCAACATCATTCAGTAAACGGTGGTCGAGCGCATCGCGCGCCTCCGCCACTGCGGCTTCGATGTCGTCGAAGTGCAAGACTACGCCGGTTATTGGATCGGGCTCGCCGTCGATGGTAACGCGAGCGCGAAACGAATGGCCATGCACCCGCGCATTGGGATGATCGGCAGGGGCGAAGGGAAGCCGGTGGGCCGCCTCGAAGAAGAATTCCTTATAGACACGCATGGCGGTGGTTTAGGAGATTTCGGGGCAGCAAACCAGGGCTTGGGACTGCCTTAACGCAAGCCGAGCAGCTTATGGACCTGGATGCTTAGGCGCCATTTGGGATGGGCGAGACAATAGTCGATGGCCGCGCGGACATTGTCCGCGGTTTTGGCCACGCCTTGATCCATGGGTTGCAGGAAAAAATGGGCGAAGTCGAGATGTTCGAGCGCGGCAGGCTCGATCTTGCTCTGCGGATAGACGAGCTTCAGCTCATCGCCCCAGCGCTGCTTGAGCCGCACGCCAGCCTTGGGGCTCACGCAGATCCAGTCGATGGCGCGCGGCACCGGCAAGGTCCCATTGGTCTCGATGGCGATCTCGAAGCTTGCGGCATGCAGCGCTGTGATTAAAGGCTCACCCACCTGCAACACGGGTTCGCCGCCCGTGAGCACGACAAAGGCGGGCGTGCCGCTATTGCCGCGCCAAGCGCCGCGGCAGGCCGCTGCAAGCGCATCGGCATCGGCGAACTTGCCGCCGCCGGGACCGTCGGTGCCGACAAAATCGGTGTCGCAGAAATTGCAAGTCGCTGTCTCGCGACCGGCCTCCCGGCCGGTCCACAGATTGCAGCCGGCGAAGCGGCAGAACACGGCAGGACGCCCAGCCTGCGCGCCTTCGCCTTGCAGCGTGTAGAAGATCTCCTTGACCGAATACATGGCTCGTCCAATCAGCCTGTCGCGGTACGCGGCGTGGAGCGGGAGCCCTGCCATTGCTCGTAGCCTCGGGCGCGGAGTTGGCAGGCAGGGCAGGTGCCGCAGCCATAACCCCAGGCGTGGCGCTTACCCCGCTCCCCGCGATAGCAGGTGTGGGTGCGTTCAATTGTCAGGTGGATGAGGTTTTCTCCGCCGAGGCGTTCGGCAAGCTCCCAGGTCTCGGCCTTGGACAGCCACATCAGCGGCGTCTCGATAGTGAAGGGAATCTCGGTGCCGAGCCCGAGTGCCTGCTCGAGCGCGCGTAGTGTCGCGTCGCGGCAGTCAGGATAACCTGAATAGTCCGTCTCGCACATGCCGCCGACCAGCGTGTGCAGCCCGCGACGATAGCCGAGCGCGGCGGCATAGGTGAAGAACAGGAGGTTCCGTCCCGGCACGAAGGTGCTGGGGAGCCCTGAGGCCAGCATCTTGATCTCGGCCTCCGAAGTGAGCGCCGTGTTGCGGCCGAAGCTCGCAATTTCGAGCACATGGTCCGGTCCGAGCCGGGCGCCCCAGGCGGGGAAAGCGCCGCTGATCTCTCTTCGGACCTTCTGTCGGCACTTGAGCTCTACATTGTGGCGCTGGCCATAGTCGAAGCCCACGGTCTCCACGCGCGGATAGCGGTCGAGCGCATAGGCGAGGCAGACCGTCGAATCCTGCCCACCGGAGAACAACACCAGAGCTCCTGGCTTGTCGCTCAAGTACAACCTCCAATCAGCAACACGCACATGGTCCTTTCACTGACCTCCCACCTGAGCTAAGGAGGGCTTCCATTTCTATGTGGCCGTTTAGACCCTGCCGTGCTTCAAATCACGCCAAAAAGGAGACCATGACCGCAATCGCTACCATGGTCAGCCGGGAAATTCTCGATAGCCGCGGCAACCCCACCGTCGAGGTGGACGTGGTGTTGACCAATGGCGCCTTCGGCCGCGCCGCGGTGCCGTCGGGCGCCTCCACTGGCGCGCACGAGGCCCATGAGCTTAGAGACGGCGGCAAGCGCTATGGCGGCAAGGGCGTGCGGAAGGCTGTGGAAGGGGCCAACGGCGAGATTCGCAAGGCGCTGACCGGCTCAGACGCGAACGACCAACGCGCCATCGATCGGCGGCTGTGTGAGCTCGACGGCACCGACAACAAGAAACGGCTCGGCGCAAATGCCATTCTCGGCGTGTCGCTCGCCACCGCCAAGGCCGCGGCGCGTGATCATAACCAGCCGCTGTACCGTTATCTCGGCGGCCCGGGGGCGACACTCCTGCCTGTGCCCATGATTAACATCTTGAATGGCGGGGTGCATGCCGACAATCCCATCGATTTCCAGGAGTTCATGATCGCGCCGGTCGGCGCGCCAAACTTCGCCGAAGCCTTGCGCATGGGCGCCGAAGTGTTCCACGCGCTTAAAGCCGCGCTGAAGGCCGCGGGCCACAACACCGCGGTCGGCGACGAGGGGGGCTTTGCCCCGAACCTCGCCTCGACCCGCCAAGCGCTCGACTTCGTCATGGCGGCGATCGGCGCAGCCGGGTTCAAGCCTGGGGCTGACGTGTATCTCGCCCTCGATCCCGCTGCGACGGAGTTTTTCGCAGGCGGTAAGTACCTTCTGAAAGGCGAAGGGCGCACCCTCAGACCTGAGGAGATGGTTGCCACCTATGCCGAGCTCGTCGCCAACTATCCCATCTATTCGATCGAGGACGGCATGGCGGAAGACGATTGGGAGGGCTGGCGCGCGCTCACCGAGGCGCTTGGCAGCATGTGCCAGCTCGTCGGCGACGATCTCTTCGTCACCAATGTCACCCGCCTCAAGCAAGGCATCGATGAGGGGATCGCCAACGCCATCTTGATCAAGGTGAACCAAATCGGCACCTTGAGCGAGACGCTCGACGCCGTGCGCATGGCGCAACAGGCTGGCTATGCCGCGGTGATGTCGCACCGCTCTGGCGAGACGGAGGATGCAACCATCGCCGACCTCGCGGTGGCCACCAATTGCGGGCAGATCAAGACGGGCTCGCTTGCCCGCTCCGACCGGGTGGCCAAATACAACCAGCTCTTGCGCATCGAGGAGGAGCTTGGAGCGGCTGCCTGCTATGCCGGCCGCTCCGTGTTGAGCCGGGGCCGCTAACCCGCGATTAACCAACTCGTCGCGATTCTTATGTTGGTCGGCTCAAGCCAAGTTCGTCATGCCCGGTCTAGTGCCGTGCCACGAACAGTGTCGGGTCCCTTGGGAATGCGTTTTCGCTCCATAATCTTTCCGCTACTCGCCTGCGGCGTTGGCGGCTATTTCGTCTACCATCTCCAGACCGGGGATCACGGGCTTACGGCGCGCGCGGATCTGGAGAAGCGCAAAGCCGTGCTCGCCGGCGAACTCGCGGGGCTGAAAGACGTGAGGGCGCGCCTAGAGCGCGACGTTGCCCTGCTCCGGCCAGAAAGCCTCGATCCGG
>DASPOV010000135.1:0-5712 GCA_035625815.1 Methyloceanibacter sp. | reverse complement strand
ATATGTGGAGGAATAGCTAAGCCGGCGTGAGACCTCATCGAGTTCCTTGGCGAGCTCTATGATCTTCTGTGCCTTTCGACGCGCTATGCTCGGGCCGGCCAATGTGGCGGCGCCGATCTACGGTATGTTCATCATCGGCGGGTCGCTGCTCGGCGTGCTGTTCCTAGGCGAGCCGATGACCTGAAACAAGATCGTCGGCCTCACCGCCCGCTGTGCTCGGAGTGGTCCTGATCTCGATTTTGGGGCAACAATTCGGCGGTGCCTTTCGGCGCGCCATCCCCTCGCGCTCACGCCGAGGGGGAAGTGAGCAAAGCCCTGTTCCACGCGTCGCGGCAATGGAGAGCCGTGTGTTTTCTCGGCGTCACTCCCGGACTTATTGCCGGCATCCAACGGGGAAATGCCACCGGTTCGGAACGCCAGATCGTTGATAGTCATCATTGGATCGCCGCGACAAGCCCGTTAATGACGAGAAGAGTGGTTGAGGGTTCTCATCCCTCCTCGCAAGGGCGAGTATGATTCGCCAAAACAGCGAGAGGAACACTTTAAGCCAGCAGAGCGCGAAATGAACCATTCCACCGATACATCCCGCGTCTCCGAAGGCATGCAATCACCTGAGTTCTGGCGGCTGTGCGCCCCCGCAAAGTGCCTAGGCTCCCTTGCCTCCTACTGTGGGCGCGGCGCCTACCGCGGGAAGGTGCCCACTTGCGGGCGAGCAAACGCCTCGTCGCTGCAAGGCGTGCGCGATTTCTTCCACGACCTCGCCGACGCACAAGATTAGAGACTTCGTCGAGGAGGCGCTGGAGTGGCTCGACGGGATGGGGACCGTCGAGGCCCGGTGGCACGCATCGGTTATGCGCTATAGTCCTCTGACGTCCAAAGGCGGTGACCTCAATGACCTATGTCCCTGGTGATGGTTTGGCTTGCCGTGCCGCGGGCGCTTCCACGGGATATCCCCAAGTACTTCCCGTAAGGCGCGGAGCGCACTCATCGAGGATCGCGCTGCTCGCGCTCCTTCTTGCGCTCCTTTCCACGCCCCTTCCAACGCGAAGCGAAGACGCCGCGCAAGGCGCGCCGGCGAGCAATGAAGCTGCTGCGAAGCCGAACCCCTTTGTCGATACCGTGTGCCCGCTGATGCAAGAAGAGGCGGACGCCATGGATCTACCGGCGATGTTGTTCGTGCGACTGATCTGGAAGGAGAGCCGATTCAATCCAAAAGCCGTCAGCCCCAAGGGGGCGCAAGGCATTGCGCAGTTCATGCCGGGCACAGCCGCTGATCGCGGTCTCGACGATCCTTTCGAGCCGAAGTCGGCCATCGTCCATTCCGCGAGCTTGCTCGCGGATCTTAAAAGCGAATTCGGCAATATCGGGCTTGCCGCTGCGGCGTATAACGCCGGTGCCGAGCGGGTGCACGCCTGGCTTGATGGCCGGTCGAGTCTGCCGGCGGAGACGATAGGTTATGTGTATTTCGTCACTGGCCGCGACGCCGAGGAGTGGAAGCTGCCGGAGACAACGCTGCCCGAATCGCTGCAGAGCCCAGCCGAGGACGTGGTGACATCCTGCCGCAAGCTCGCGCCTCTCGTGGTGCGCGCGGTCTACGAGACGGAGCCATTGACCGCGAGCGGCGCGTGGCGCCCTTGGGGCATTCAGCTGTCGACCTCGTTTTCCAAGGCGCGAGCGCTGTCGATGTTTGCGCGACTTAGGCAGCGCTATGCGTCGGTACTGTCCGATCGCGACCCTTTCGTGCGGCCTGAGCGCAATTTGAGTCGCGGACGTCGCTCGCTCTACATGGTGCAGATCGGCACGGACAGTCGGGACGACGCTGGCAAGCTCTGCGCAGAGCTTCGTTCGCACGGCGGCGCCTGCATCGTGCAGAAGAACTGAAGCGTGATGCTGCCTCGTGTCTAAAATCGGAGCGCCCTAGGTCAAGCAATCGGCGGGGGGGAATAGGTAATGGTAGGTAGAAAAGCTGCTTTGGTTCGATAAATACGCGCGATGTCGCGGGCGGCAACGGGCGCTGCTGAGCTACGGTGCCCGTCCGCTGAGGTTCGTCGGAAGGCAGTCTAACCGGTGCTCACCATCTACGAGGCCCGGTGAGGTGCGTTCGAGCCGCATAAAAATTCGCGGCGGATCGCCGCAATCTTCTCAACCCGAAATGGAAGAGGAGACGAAGGTGGATCGGGCACTCAAGACCGATGTGCCGACGCGCCAAGAGCAGCAGGAGATCGAGGCGTTCTCTCGGCGGTGGAATTGACGCGGAAGCTCATCAAGGGCCTCGGCCTAGACGAAGCCGAGGTGAAGCGTTTGACCGAGACCTTCAAGCGGCTCGACGAAAGGCGCCTCTATCAGGACTATCAATATTACACCGATCTCGAGAAGGTTCGCGCCAACGCGCTGTCGCAGGCCGGCGAGCTCGAGGAGCTATTCATGCGCGACGTTGAGGAGCTGCCCGACGAGGATGGTCCGCTGGTCGGCGCTGAGCGGCGAGATGGTCGAAAATCAGCCGGTTCAGCTTGGAAGGATGGATGAAGGGATTCATATGGCCCGCGCCTTTGAGCACCGTCACAGTGGCGTTCGGTAGCGTCGTGCTCAGCATATCGACCACGGGCAGGGGTGCGTATGTTGCCGCTGACGATCAGCAGAGTTGGAGTCGTGTCGCTAGTCGCTCAATCGCGTGCCAGCCTCGATGGCGATCATGAATTCCAGCGAAACGTTGCCGATGCTGGTGGTGATTGCCACTTTGGATTTCTCCGGCGACAGTTGGGCCACCCTTATGGCGCGGCCTTGGCTCTCAAGGCAGCTCGAGAGCTCGGACCAAAGGTGCAGAGTCTCATCCTGGCCGAGCCGGTGTCCTTCAAGCTCTTGCGCTCGGAACATCGGCCCGAATGGGCCGAGGTCGAGCGGCTTGGCGTCGCCGTACTGTCGGCAGTGTAGGCGGCAATAAGCGCGAAGCCTCGCCAGCCTTCATGCGCTATTGGCTCGGACGCTTGCGCTGGTGAACCAGATGAATGGACCGCCTCTTCTTCTTGGCAAGCCCGAGCAGAACCGCAAGATCGGTTTGGCCGGTAAAGACCTTGTTTTCCGACCAGGCGTCCGACTGCCCATATCCAATGAAATCAGGAGCGAGCACACGCCAGTCCGGCGCAAGCTCCTCGATCAGGGGCAGCCATTCTTTGTGGGAGGCGGAGCCGCATGGGCAATGATGGTCGCGGGGCCTTTACCCTGCGACGTCAGCTTGCGGCGGCTTCCGGAACTTCGGCCGCGGCAGCAGCCTTCTGCACCGCCTTCTGCACCTTCTCGAAGGCGCGCACCTCGATCTGGCGGATGCGCTCCCGGCTCACGCCGAACTCGCTCGACAGCTCCTCGAGAGTCAAAGGATCCTCGGCAAGCCGCCGCGCTTCGAACACCCGGCGCTCGCGCTCGTTGAGGCTCTTGAGCGCATTGTTGAGCATGCCACGACGGCGCTCTGCTTCTTCCGACTCGGCGAGCGTGGTCTCCTGGTCCATGGTGTCGTCGACTAGCCAGTCCTGCCACTCGCCGCTCTCGGAGTCGTTGCGCACCGGTGCGTTAAGCGAGCTGTCGCCAGCGAGCCTGCGGTTCATAGAGACCACGTCCTCCTCGGTGACGCCGAGCTGTGTGGCGATGCGCTTCACCTGATCGGGACGCAAGTCGCCTTCGTCGAGCGCCTTGAGCTGTCCTTTGATCTTGCGCAGGTTGAAGAAGAGCTTCTTCTGCGCTGCGGTGGTGCCCATCTTTACGAGGCTCCACGAACGCAGGATGTATTCCTGGATCGCGGCTCTGATCCACCACATGGCATAGGTGGCGAGCCGGAAGCCCTTGTCAGGGTCGAAGCGCTTCACCGCCTGCATCAGGCCGACATTGCCTTCGGATACGACCTCGCCGATGGGCAGGCCATAGCCGCGATAGCCCATGGCGATGCGGGCGACGAGCCTAAGATGGGAGGTGACGAGCCGATGGGCCGCATCGCGATCGCCATGCTCGCGCCAGCTCTTGGCGAGCATGTACTCCTCCTGAGGCTCCAGCATGGGAAACTGCCGGATCTCTTCGAGGTAGCGCGTCAGTCCGCCATGGGCGCCGACACTCGGTAAACTATGCGAGGCCATGAGAGCACGTCTCCCGCGGCCTGATGCCGGCCGCATCTTTTCACCTAAATGCCCCCCGGCGCCTCTCTATAGAACGTTTGCCCTAAGGATTAAAGACCGGGCAACCTTCACAGTTCCTTGAGGGCGTCGACGATCATCGCAAAATCATCGGGGAGAAGACTATTAAATTCCAGTAAGGTGCCGCTCACCGGATGTACGAAAGCGAGACTTGCCGCGTGCAGCGCTTGGCGGTTGAAGCTTACGAGCTTGCTTTGTAGCGGTTCGGGCAGGGGGCGAAGCTTCGATTTGAAGCCCTGGCCATAGACCGGATCGCCGATCAAGGGCGTGCCGATGGAGCTCAAATGCACGCGCACCTGATGGGTGCGGCCAGTCTCTAGCCTGCATTCGAGTAGCGAGGCGATGGGCTCCGGCCCGCGTCCGAACGTCGCGAGCACCTGGTAGCGGGTCACCGCTTCGCGTCCGCCTCTCACTACCGGGACAACCGCCATTTTGGTGCGGCTCGTCTTGTGGCGCCCGATGGGCGCGTCGATCGTGCCATGGGGACGCGGCGGCGCGCCCCAGACAAGGGCAAGATAACCGCGTTCTAGTTCTCGCTCGCGGCCATGATCGGCGAATTGCTCGGAGAGCGCGCGATGAGCCTGATCGGTCTTCGCCACGACGAGAAGGCCGGTCGTGTCCTTGTCGAGGCGATGCACGATGCCGGGACGCGCCACACCACCGATGCCTGACAGGCTTATCCCACAATGGGCTATCAGCGCATTGACGAGGGTACGGTCGATGTTGCCTGCGCCCGGATGCACGACGAGCCCTGCGGGCTTGTCCACGACAATAAGGGCGTCGTCCTCATAGACCACGTTGAGCGGGATCGCTTGGGCTTGCGGCTGCGTGCTTACCGCCGGTGGCACGCTGATCTCGAAGCGATCGCCCGGTTTGACCGGATATTTCACGTCCTCTATGGTCACGCGGCCGAGCGCCACGTGCCCTTGCCTGATCAAGGCCTGCATGCGGGTGCGGCTCAACTCCGGGAAGCGATCGCTCAAGAAGCGGTCGAGCCGGAGGCCAGAGTGGGTCTCATCGGCTTCTGCCGTCAGGCGCTCGGTCGAAACAGGCATGAGGTTCAAAGATGTCCGTGGCCAGCAAGCCCGAGACCGGCACTTTGTCGGGGACCGTCTTCACGCCGCGTCATGTACGCATCCTCAAAATTGCGGTCATCGTGATGGGGGTGCTACTCGTCGGGGGCTTCGCTTTCGTGCTGGCCGCCATTGTTTATCAAGCCTCACGCCCGGCACAAGTCGGGGTTGGGATGGGGGAGAGGGCCGGGAGCATCGACCTTCCCATACCGCGCGATGCGACCGTCGCCGGGGTCTCGCTTGACGGAAATCGGCTTGCGGTGCAGCTCAACGGAGCCTCGGGCCCGGAAATTGCTATCATCGACCTCGCGAGCGGGAAGGTGATCGCCCTTGTCAGGCTCAAGCCGCAATAAGCCTTGATCGGCTTCGTAAGCCCAAGCTATAGCTTTCCGCTCGTTCGCTGGAACGGAACGCCCCGTTCGTCTAGTGGCCCAGGACGCTGGCCTCTCACGCCGGAAACA
>DASPOV010000134.1:0-6055 GCA_035625815.1 Methyloceanibacter sp. | reverse complement strand
TTAAGCGTGTTCACTCGGAATGCCGCCGGCGACATTTTCCATACCTATTCGACCTATGCGCGTGGTCTCGACATTTTGATCGGCGCGTACAACTTCCTCGACCTCGTGCCGAAAGGTCGTGACGAAGGTGAGCTGCCATGGACCATGGGGTGGGTGCGACGCCATGACGACTATGAGGACGACCACAAAGCCGGATCCGGCTGCGCCTCCTGACGGCGTTGTCCGCCAATGACTTACCACATATCGCGCTGAGCTCGAGAAGTAGGCCATGCACATCGCCACACAGAAAATCGCTCCGTTCCTGTGGTTCGGTGCGGAAGCGACTGCCCGGCTCGCTCGCGAGCCTTCGTCATTGGGTGAATTCGCAGGGTGAAGGCTGGAAAGTCGGAAGGTGTCTGTGGGCCGCAGGCGGCTGCGAGCAGGTGCGGATGAGATATAACAGTGTTGCCGGCGTCCGCGCGGCGATTTAATGCATCATCTTCATGGCGCCAGTGTAGAGTGCGCCGCCGATGACGCACGGCACCGCGACATAGACCTGACCGAGCGCGCTCGCCGCCACACAGCCGGTTGCAATGGCGATGGAGCCTGCCGTCGCAGCCTTGGACATGCCGGCTTCATTGGTGGCCTGCAGCTTCTGCGCCTCCTCGATGCTGGCAAACTGGTCCTTGCGGATCTTCTCGGATTCGAAGACCTCGGCGGCCTCGATCACGTCGCGAAGCGGCTTGGCGATCTCCGGGGGCTGCCGCTCAGATTCGGCGCGGTAAAGGCTGATCAGGTCGCGGTTGCGCTCGGCATAAGAAGCAAGCGTCCATTTGGCAGTGGCCCCGGTTGAGATTTTGTCGACCGCGCTCGGATCGTTCCTCCAACCAGAGACGATTTTCTTGAGGGAGAAGTTGCCGTCGTTCTTGTTCTTGGACCACCGTAAGGCCTGCATGATACGCACCACCGGCTCGTATTGGCCGGTGGCGGCGTAATAACCCCACAGCGTGTAGACCACCGCAGGCCCATCGCTGAGATCGACCTGCATCAGCGTCTTAGCCTTGCCTGAAAGGTAGGAGTCGATTAGCGGCTCGCGGAGCGGCATGTGGTTCTTGAACTTCGTCAGGAGCTCACGCCAATCGGGGCGCCCCGAAAAGGCAATCGCCCTGATCAGAACGGCCTGGTCTTTGTCGGGCATGGGCAGCATCTTGGCGATAAGCGCTGGCCCGTCCTTCTGATTGGTACCAAGTACACCGGCGATGAAGCCAGTGCAGAAGGCCCCCTTTTCCTCGTCGGTGAAGAGGCTAAGCTCGCGCATGGCGCGGACAGCGGCGGGCACGCGCCAGGGTGTCGGGTGGACATGGTAGTTATAGACCCATTCCACCAAGCGCTGGGGCGTCGAGAATGCCGCCGCCGGCTCGGCCTGCCGCGCCGATTTAGGCATCGCGAAGGCCGAGAAAGGCTGGGGCTCGCTGTCGTGTGCCGACTGAGGTATCAAAGGGACGGGCTCCGGCGGCTCGGCATGGACTTGCACCGGTGCCGAGGCAGCGGGGAGCGACTCCGCTGGCGCAAGAAGCTGCGGCGCCGCCACTTGCTTTGGCACGGAGGTGGTTTGCGGTAGCTCAGCCTGCTCGGTTTCGGTTTGAGCGGCGCACGGGACTGCCAGTCCGAAAGCGCAGGCAAGCGCAGCCAAGGCTACGATACGCATGGGTCATCAGCTTCCTGCCCCCCGGCCCCAGCGTGATGACGATCCCTACGGTTAAAGCCTGCGGGCTATGCCCCCGCAGTTAAACCCTGAGAATCCGCAGTTTCGTGGCTTTTTAAGGGCCTTGCCAGGAAAACCTGGATTTGCCGGGTTCAGCCGAAAAGCTCCACTTCGCGCTCCGCGGGCTGCTCAAGCGCGGCAATGCTCTGTGCGGCGGCGTCGCATTGGCGCACGATCTCGGGCACGGCGATGATCTCCCACAACGATCCTTGGCAAAGTGGTCCAAGCGCGAACAGGCCGCGCGTCGGGGCACCATTTTTGCTTAGAACCTGACCGTTCGGTTCCACGTCAAGGCCGAGCCCATGGGCATCCTCGCGGGCTGCGCCTTGGCTCACCAGACTGCTAATTAGCGGAGACTTCAGATCTGGCCGGTGGCCGGTGCAATCGAAGGCAAGGTCCATCGTCATGACCTCGGCTCGTTTCGATCCACGCCGTGTCAGGATCAGTATGAAGCCTTGGCCGTCGCGCTCTACTTTCGTTACGCGGGCGTGCAATTGCACTGCGCGGCCTTCATTGAACTCGGCCTGGAGGCGCCCGTGCACTTCGAGCGGCAGACGATGACGGTGCGCATCCCACAAGGGGCGGACATGACGCAGGAACCGGGATTGCTCGTCGACCGGAAGCCTTCGCCAAATATCTTGCAGCGAGGAGCGAAGGCCGTTGATAATTGCCTGCCATGGCGTGCCGTGTGCCTCGGCTGCGGCGCAGGCGATGGCGACCGCCGCGGTGAGTCCTGACAGGCGTTTGGAGCGGGGAAGCCCGATCTCATGTGGCACGACACCTTTCGCGGCATGTGGCCGCGGAAGTTGCCCGCGTGGGGAGATTACTGTGACCTGACCTTGGAACCCGTGGCGGCGCGCACTCAAAAGGACATCGACCATGGTGAGACCGGAGCCGATCAAGGCAAGGGACTTTGCATTGGCAAACCGCGCAGGAGGGATAACGCTGAAAGGTGCGAGCGCTCCGGTCGGCGTTGATGCCGTAAGTCCATAGGCGGTGGCGAGCAAAACGATATCGGCCTCAAGCGGCTCTTGCCGGTCGAAATGCAACGTGAAATGGCCACCACCGCCGACGCAGGTGGTGGCTACGGCATTGACGATCTTCAGCTCAACGTCGGGCCTTGCCTCCGCCGCCTCGAAGAATCGTTCGCGCACATATTCGCCGAAGAGCTGGCGTGGCAGGAACGTGTGGGCGAGGCCATCATGCAGGCCCGCATGATTTTCGCCTTGGTCGAGTTGGCGAAAGGCCCAGTTGAGAAAATCGCCGGGCTGACTTGCGCGCACCGAGAGATCGCGGGTACGCGCATTGAGCAGATGCAAAGGGTAGCTGGCGCCATAGGCGACACCGCGCCCGAGCGACGCGTTTGGTTCCACGACGACGAGGCGGAAGGGACGCTCGAGCCGGACAAGGCAGGCAATGGCTGCCGCGGCGCCGGTGAATCCACCGCCGACCAGGCACACCGTAAGTGGCACCTTGCGCATCTCGCCCCCTTGGGTCGCAGCTGAGCTCGCTCAGTGCTTAGGCCCAATCAGACCGTCGAATAAAGACCGGGCCATGACGCGAAGGTTGGAACGGTGTCGCGTAACCACGCGTCATTTCGGCGTTGACGAGACTCTCATTCCGCGAATGCGGCCATTCGTGGGAGGAGATTCCTCTCCTTTCCGCGCAAACGTTATTAGCGAGTTTATTTCAGGTTCGCGAGGTCGATGACGAAGCGATAGCGCACATTACCCTTGAGCGCATCCCTCCAGACCAATGCCAATGGCGGTGAAAAATGCCCGAAGGAGCGCCCTCCCCGCATGTGGAAAGTGCGAAAAAAGAACGTTTGCCGTGTTTGATTGGCGGCATTATGGGCGCCAAATCGCCGCGCGCGACGCGCGTTTCACACGATCAATGGCCGAGCAAGCAGATCTCCAAAGGAGGCAACATGGCAACCGCAGCATCCGGGAAAGTTAGTTCACCCACATTAGAGGCAGCACGCTGCGACGCATTGAGCGAGGTTCTGGCGGAAAGTTGGTGGCTGGTCGGTCTGCGCGGCATTTTCGGCATTGTCTTCGGCCTCATCTGCCTACTCAACCCCACCCTCGCTGTGCAGGTGTTCGTTATTCTCTTTGCGGCCTACATGCTCGTCGACGGCGTCTTCGCCATCTTTTCCGGCATCAAGGCCGCTCGCAACGGCGAGCGCTGGGGCCTGCTCATCCTTGAAGGCGTTGTCGATCTCGCCGCTGGCACCGTCGCGGTTCTGTGGCCGGCGATTACCCTCGTCGCGTTGGTCTGGGTCATCGCCGTCTGGGCGATCGTGTCGGGCGCGCTGATGCTTGGCGCGGCGTTGGGCCTCAATCTCGATTACGGCCGCTGGTGGCTCGCCCTTGGCGGCATCGCCTCGATCATCTTTGGCATCTTGCTGGTTATCGAGCCGCTGATCGGCGCCGTGGTGCTAACCATGTGGATCGGCGCCTATGCCATCGTGTTCGGCGTCTTCCTGCTCGTGCTCGCCTTCCAACTCCACTCAAGGCGCGAAGAGCACAAGCGCAAGGCACCGGCCGCCGCCGCGGCAAAGAAGGCCTGACGCCAAAATGGTTTTCTCGGGAGTGCGCCACGAGATGCACTTCCGAGAAGTGGCCTTGCGCAACGGGCTCCCGCGGGACTGATCGACAGCTTTATGTCCGCGTGCAGCATTCCTACGCTTACGCTCCCCGGGGGCGAGGTCGTGCCTCGCTTTGGCCAGGGCGCGTGGCGCATGGGAGAGAGCCCGAGATGAGGAGATCGCCGCGCTGAAGCTCGGGCTCGATCTCGGCATGACTCTGATCGATACCGCCGAGTTGTATGGCGGTGGCGAGGCCGAGAGAATCGTGGCGAAGTCATCGAAGGACACCGCGACGAGGTATTTATCGTGAGCAAAGTGCTGCCGCAGAACTCATCACGCGCCAGCAGTATCGCCGCCTGCGAGCGCAGCCTGAAACGCCTCCGAATCGAGCGCCTTTGACCTTTATCTTCTGCGTTGGCGTGGACGCTACCCTTTGAAAGAAACGCTTGCCGCATTTCAGACGCTCGTGCGGGATGGACTAATCAATGCCTGGGGCGTGGGCAATTTCGATTTCGGCGACATGGAGGAGCTGCCTTCGTTTCCTGGCGGCGACACCCTCGCCACCAACCAGGTTCTGTACAATCTCGCGCGGCGAGGCATCGAGGCCGATCTTCTGCCGTGGTGCCGGGCGCGGGCAGGGACGCATCTTGCGCGACCACACGCTTGGAAATGTTGCGTCACGCCACGGCACCACGCCGGCGCAGGTGGTGCTCGCGTGGCTGCTGCGGCAAGAGGACCTCATGGTGATCCCCAAAGCCACGAGCCTCGCCCATGTGCGCGAGAACCGGGCGGCACCCGATCTTACCTTGACGCAAGCAGACCTCACCGAGTTGGCACGCACCTTTCCGCTGCCACGCGGCACCCGCGCACTCGAAATGCTGTGACATTCGGTTGCCAGCGCCCCCACTGTCATCAAGGCGTCATGCAATTTCGCTGTTGACCGCGATAAGCGCCACGCGCGCTGTGAGTCGCTAGAGCCCGTGAGGACGCCGGTGCCCTTGTCCTGGATGCCCTGGATCTTTCTTTCCGTCGCCATCCTGTTCGAGGTAGCCGGCACCACCTCGATGAAGCTGTCCCGCGGCTTCGCCGAGATTTGGCCCTCGGTCGGCGTTTTCGTCTTCTACATCTGCTCAGCGGGCGCCGTGATCTTGGCCTTGCGGCGGCTTGAACTCTCAATTGCCTATGCCATCTGGTCAGGAGCTGGGACGGCGCTGACCGCGATGATCGGCATTGTCTACTTCCGCGAGCCGCTAACCACCGTGAAACTTGCCTCAATCGGACTCGTCGTCATCGGTGTGGTCGCCTTGAGTCTCGCCGGTAAGCTCGCGCACTGAGCCTCAAAAGCTTAGCCCTTCGCTGCTAGTCTCGCTCTAGGGACGGTCTTCTCGGCCAGAGCGATGGGCTTATTCGCCTCGCGGTCTTTGCGGGCGTGTTTCTCCTCATGGCGGCGATCAAGCTCATCCGGCCGAAGCGCAGGCTCAGCGTCTCCAAGGCGCGGCGCTGGCTCACCAATCTCGGCATTGCCGGGTCGATACGCTGGTGTTGCGGCTCATGGCTGCCCTCGCGGTGCCGGTCGCCGCGGTTGCCGCGGCATTCTTCGGCCAGGAACGCCAGCTCGGCCTGCTCAACCAGGTTGACTGGCTCTATTGGCTCAAGCTGGTAATCGCGTTGTTGGTATTGGACCTCGCCATCTGGGCGCAGCACCTCGCCTCACACAAAGTACC
>DASPOV010000133.1:0-11040 GCA_035625815.1 Methyloceanibacter sp. | reverse complement strand
GCCAAGAGCGACAAGCCGAAGGTTATCGACAGCAAGGCTGCTTAAGGCGCTTCGCTTACCTTGGTTCAGAAAGGGCCCCGTCGGTACCCGAAGGCGCCCTTTCTTCATGTATCGCCGAAATTGCTCGACTCCGCAGACCTGCGTGGACCCCATCCCCGCTTGAATCCCGCTTGTGTGCCTATTGGAAATCTGTCATTTTGAGGAATAGGACAGGCTTGCTGACCTTTGTGGCTGAAGCTTCAGCCGGAAACTCCAGGCTGACGCTCGGGCCTCGGAGTCCAATTCCCGTCCTCAGCACATTTTGATTGAGACGACGGCTAGGATCGCCGAGGCGACTTAGTGCGTTGTTCTTAATCGGGTTTGGCCTATGCTCTTTTGGAGACAAACTGCCCCTGGGCGGGTCTGGGTGCGATGTCAGTCATTCGTCAAGGTTCGAGTAGCGAGTTCACGTTGCCGCCACCGGCACAAGGACTCTACGATCCGGCCAGCGAACACGACGCCTGCGGCGTCGGCTTCGTCGCCGATCTGAAGGCGCGGCCAAGCCACAAGATCGTCGAGCACGGCCTACAGATCCTCGAGAACTTGACCCATCGCGGTGCGGTCGGAGCCGACCCGCTTGCCGGGGATGGCGCGGGCATCCTCGTGCAGATTCCCCACGAGTTTCTGAAGGTGGTTTGCGCGCCGCTGCGCATCACGCTACCGGAGCCCGGCCATTATGCCATTGGCCACATGTTCATGCCGCGAAACGAGGCCCAGCGCATCTATTGCCAGTCCGTGGTGGAGCGCGTGACCGAGGCTGAGGGCCTGCAGCTCCTGGGTTGGCGCGACGCTCCCACCGACAATTCCTGTCTCGGCGCGCCGGTGATCGAGACCGAGCCGCGACATATGCAGGTGTTCATCGGCCGTGGGAAGAGCATCAAGGATGACGCGACCTTCGAGCGAAAGCTCTACCTCGTGCGGAAAGTCATCTCCAACACCATCAACGGCGAGACTGGGGGCCGCGACATAGGCTTTTACACCGTGTCGCTGTCCTGCCGCACGCTCGTCTACAAGGGCATGTTCCTCGCCTATCAACTCGGCGTCTATTATCTCGACCTGCATCATCCAAAATTTGCCTCGGCGCTCGCGCTTGTGCATCAGCGCTTCTCGACCAACACCTTCCCGTCCTGGAAGCTCGCCCACCCCTACCGCATGGTCGCACATAACGGCGAGATCAACACGCTGCGGGGCAATCTGAACTGGATGGCGGCCCGCCAGGCGAGCGTCTCCTCGCCGCTGTTTGGCAAGGACATTTCGAAGCTTTGGCCGATCTCCTATGAAGGTCAATCTGACACCGCCTGCTTCGACAACGCCCTCGAATTCCTGGTGCAGGGCGGCTACTCGCTCGCCCACGCGGCGATGATGCTGATCCCGGAGGCCTGGGCCGGAAATCCGCTGATGGATGCCAAGCGCCGCGCCTTCTACGAATATCACGCCTGCCTGATGGAGCCCTGGGACGGTCCAGCCGCCATGGCCTTCACTGACGGACGGCAGATCGGCGCCACGCTTGACCGCAACGGACTGCGTCCCGCCCGCTATCTCGTGACCGATGATGGCCTCGTCATCATGGCCTCCGAAACCGGCGTGCTGCCTATCCCCGAGAAGAGCATCGTGCAGAAGTGGCGCCTTCAGCCGGGCAAGATGCTGCTCATCGATCTCGCGAAAGGCCGCATCGTTTCTGACGAGGAGATCAAGGCCGAGCTCGCCAGCGCTCATCCCTACCAGCAATGGCTCGACCGCACCCAAATTCGCGTGCATGAGCTGCCGGGCGCGTCCGAGCCGCAGTCGCGCACCAACGCGAGCTTGCTCGATCGCCAGCAGGCCTTCGGCTACACGCAAGAAAGCATCAAATTCCTGATGGTACCGATGGCGCAGGTCGGCCAGGAGGCCGTCGGCTCCATGGGCAACGACGCGGCACTTTCAGCCCTGTCGGACCGGCCGAAGCTGCTGCATACTTATTTCAAGCAGAACTTCGCGCAAGTGACCAACCCGCCCATCGACTCGATCCGCGAGGAGCTGGTCATGTCGCTCGTCACCTTCATCGGGCCGCGGCCAAACCTGCTCGACCTCGAGGGCACCTCGAAGCAGAAGCGGCTCGAGGCGGCGCATCCAATCCTCACCAACGAGAACCTAGAGCGTATCCGCGGCATCGGCGACGTCGCCGACAATCAGTTCCGCACGATCACCCTCGACATCACTTATAGCGCCGATCACGGCGCTGCCGGCATGGGTGAGGCGCTCGACAAGCTTTGCCGCCGTGCGGAAGCTGCCGTGCGCGAGGGCGAGAACATCCTCATTCTGTCGGACCGCTCGGTCGGGCCAAACCGGATTTCGATCCCGTCGCTGCTTGCCACGAGCGCCGTGCATCATCACCTGATCCGCTGCGGGCTTCGGACGTCCGTTGGCCTCGTGGTTGAGACGGGGGAGGCTTATGAAGTGCATCAGTTCGCGACGCTCGCTGGCTACGGCGCCGAAGCGATCAACCCCTACCTAGCCTTCGAGACGCTCGAGACCATGCTGCCCGAGATCGACGAGGAGCTGACGGCGGAAGAGGCGGTCAAGCGCTACATCAAGGCGGTCGATAAGGGCCTCCTCAAGGTGATGTCCAAGATGGGCATCTCCACCTATCAGTCCTATTGCGGCGCGCAGATCTTCGACGCCGTGGGCTTGCGCTCGGACTTCATCGCCAAATATTTCACTGGCACCAACAGCCAGGTGGAAGGCGTGGGGCTCGAGGAGATTGCGCGGGAGACCGTGGAGCGCCATCGCCTTGCCTTCTCCGATGCGCTGGTGTTGCGCGAGATGCTCGAGGTCGGCGGCGAATACGCACTCCGCATTCGCGGCGAGGCCCATATGTGGCGCCCAAGCGTGGTCGCCGATCTGCAGCATGCCGTGCGTGGCGAACTGCCTGAGAAGTACCGCTCCTACGCCAAACAGATCAACGAGCAATCGGAGCAACTTCTGACGCTCCGCGGCATGTTCCGCATCAAGACCGCCGAGGAGATCGGCCGGAAGCCCGTTCTTCGCGAGGATGTCGAACCCGCCAAGGAGATCGTGAAGCGCTTTTCCACCGGCGCTATGTCCTTCGGCTCGATCAGCCGCGAGGCGCATACGACGCTTGCCATCGCCATGAATCGCATCGGGGGCAAGTCCAACACCGGCGAAGGTGGCGAGGAATCCGACCGCTACAAGCCGCTGCCCAATGGTGACTCGATGCGCTCCAGAATCAAGCAGGTGGCGTCAGGCCGCTTCGGTGTGACGACCGAATATTTGATGAGCGCCGACATGATGCAGATCAAGATCGCCCAAGGCGCCAAGCCCGGCGAAGGCGGTCAGCTCCCCGGCCACAAGGTCGACGCCATCATTGCCAAGGTGCGGCATTCGACGCCGGGCGTCGGCCTGATCTCACCACCACCGCATCACGATATCTATTCGATCGAGGATCTGGCGCAACTCATCTACGACCTGAAGAACGTCAACCCCGACGCTGATGTCAGCGTCAAGCTGGTCAGCGAGGTCGGGGTCGGTACCGTCGCCGCCGGCGTTGCCAAGGCGCGGTCCGACCACGTCACTATCGCCGGCTTCGAAGGCGGCACTGGCGCCTCGCCGCTCACCTCGATCAAACACGCGGGCTCTCCCTGGGAGATTGGGCTTGCCGAGACGCAGCAGACTCTGGTCCTGAACCGCTTGCGCGGCCGCATCTCTGTGCAGGTCGATGGCGGCATCCGCACCGGACGTGACGTGGTGGTCGGAGCGCTGCTTGGCGCCGACGAGTTCGGCTTCGCCACCGCGCCTCTGATCGCGGCGGGGTGCATCTACATGCGCAAATGCCATCTGAACACCTGCCCGGTTGGCGTCGCCACCCAAGACCCGGTGTTGCGCGCCCGCTTCCAGGGCAAGCCCGAGCACGTCATCAACTTCTTCTTCTTCGTTGCCGAGGAAGTGCGGGAATATATGGCGGCGCTCGGCTTCCGCAGTTTCTCCGAGATGATCGGCCAGACCGAGATCCTGGATAAGAGCGAGGCCATCGACCATTGGAAGGCCAAAGGCCTCGACTTCACCCGCCTCTTCCACAAGCCTGAAGTGCCGAAGGAGGTCGCGATCTACAATTCCGAGCGCCAGGATCATCATCTCGACAAGGTGCTGGACCGCAAGCTGATAGAGCTTTCCGCAAGCGCCATCGAGGAGAAAAAGCCGGTCAAGATCGAGCTTCCGATCAAGAACACCGACCGCACCACTGGCGCCATGCTGTCCGGCGCGATCGCCAAGGCCCATGGCCACGTAGGTCTGCCCGAGGACACAATCTGGGTAAGCCTCAAAGGCTCGGCTGGCCAAAGCTTCGGCGCCTGGCTTGCCCATGGTCTGACTCTCGACCTTGAGGGCGAGGCCAACGATTACGTCGGCAAGGGCCTCTCTGGCGGCCGCATCATCGTTCGGCCGCCTGCAGATTCGGGAATCGTGCCGGAGGCCTCGATCATCGTCGGCAATACCGTGCTCTATGGCGCGATCTCCGGTGAGTGCTACTTCCGGGGCATTGGCGGCGAGCGCTTTGCCGTGCGCAATTCCGGCGCCACCGCCGTAGTGGAAGGCACGGGCGATCATGGCTGCGAATATATGACCGGCGGTGTCGTGGTGGTGATCGGTCCGACGGGGCGGAACTTCGCCGCCGGCATGTCCGGCGGCATCGCCTATGTGCTAGACGAGGACGGCGATTTCGACCGCCGCTGCAATCTCGCGATGGTGGAACTCGAGCCGGTGCCAAGCGAGAACAGCGTCATGGAGCGGAGCCGCCATCAGGCCGGCGACCTGGAGAGCCACGGGCTCGTCGACATCGCCGATATGACGCGCTTCGACGAGGAGCGGCTCTATCAGCTCATCGAGAGGCACCTCCATTACACTGGCTCCGAGCGCGCTCGCGCCATCCTCGCCGATTGGAGCGCGTACCTGCCGAAATTCGTCAAGGTGATGCCGGTCGAGTATCGCCGGGCACTGGAGGAGATGGCGCGCCAGCAGGTGCTCGAAACCACCGGCATGGGCGAGATCGAGATCGGTCTCCGCGCAGGCGCGAACGGCAAATAATCTTAACGGGAGTGGTGTACGCTGCCCGCTCGGTGGGAGTTGGGAGGTCGCGTCGCCCTCACGACGGCTTGACGCAAAGGGGTCAGGCAGCGACAAATTTCGAAAAGGTGGCAGAGCCACCAGCGGCGCTTGCACGCGCCGAGCGAGCGGATTTGCGATGGGAAAGATCACGGGCTTCCTCGAGATCGAGCGGCAGGACCGAACCTATGAGCCGGCGGCGGATCGCATACGCCATTTCCGCGAGTTCCTGGTGCCGCTTAGCGATGCGGACATGGCCCAGCAAGCGGCCCGGTGTATGGACTGTGGCATCCCCTATTGTCACGAGGGCTGCCCGGTCAACAATCAGATCCCGGACTGGAACGACCTCGTCTACCACGCAGATTGGCAGGAGGCGGCGAGCAACCTCCACTCCACGAACAACTTCCCCGAGGTGACGGGCCGCGTCTGCCCTGCGCCCTGCGAGACCTCCTGCACGCTCAACATCATCGACGTCCCCGTCACCATCAAGTCGATCGAATGCACGATTGCCGATAAAGCCTTCGCGGCGGGATGGGTCAGACCTCAGCCTCCGGAGATCGAGACTGGCAAGCGCATTGCCATCATAGGCTCAGGGCCTGCGGGACTCGCCGCGGCACAGCAACTCGCCCGCGTTGGCCACGACGTGCACGTCTTTGAGAAGCACGCGCAGCCCGGCGGCTTGCTCCGATACGGCATCCCGGACTTTAAGATGGAGAAATACATCGTGGAGCGCCGGGTGGAGCAGATGCAGGCCGAAGGCGTGAGTTTCCACTGCAACACCCATGTCGGTCAGGATATCTCAGCGCGAAAGCTCGAGCGCGACTATGACGCGGTGCTGCTCGCCGGCGGCGCCGAGCATGCGCGCGACCTCGCCATCGAAGGCCGCAACCTCCGCGGCGTGCATTTCGCTATGAGTTTTCTGCCCCAGCAGAACCGCCGCATTTCGGGCGAGCCGCTTGGCGACATCGAGCCCATCCTCGCCACCGGCAAGCAGGTAGTGGTGATCGGCGGCGGCGATACCGGATCCGACTGCATCGGCACCTCCTTCCGCCAGGGAGCCGTTTCCGTATCACAGCTGGAAATCCTGCCGATGCCGCCGGAGAAGGAGAACAAGGCGCTGACCTGGCCGAACTGGCCGCTTAAGCTACGTACCTCATCGAGCCAGGCGGAAGGGGCGACCCGCGACTTCAGCGTCGCCACTAGCCGCTTCCTCGGCGAGAACGGCGAGGTCAAGGAGCTCGAATGCGTCCGCCTCGACGCACAGATGAAGTCGATTCCCGGCAGCGAGTTCCGTATCCCCGCCGATCTCGTGCTGCTCGCCATGGGTTTCCTGCATCCGGTGCAGGAGGGCATGGTCAAGGACTTGAAGCTAGACCTCGATGCCCGCGGCAATGTGAAGGCAAACGAGCGCGACTACCGCACGTCACGCCCGAAGGTTTTTGCCGCAGGCGACATGCGCCGTGGCCAGTCGCTCGTGGTCTGGGCGATCCGTGAAGGCCGCCAAGCCGCGCATGCCATCGACAAATTCCTGATGGGAAAGACTGACCTGCCGCGCTAAAGGCTAGCCGCGCGGCCAGGTAAAATCGTCGGCCCGGCCGGCCTTGGGCTTCAACTGCTCGCCCTTGATGAGAACCTTGTAGTATGGCCGCTGTATGAGCGGGAGCCGCGACTTCGACGAGGCCACGGAGGGATCGTTCACTCCGGATATCGAAGCCAGCGCCGTCAGCCCTCCTGGTAGGTCGCTCGAGATGTTTTCGATTTCCGGGAGGGACGCCGCCCCTTGCGGCGTAAGTGTCTGCGCCGCCTCAAGCGTCGCCGAGATCACCGGACGAATGACGTCGACCTCTCCAACCTTGCTCTGCTGGATCTCTGACTTAGCGGGCTCGGAGGTCTCGCCTTCTGCTGCCCGAGGCGCATCTTTCGCCTCACCTTGCGCCTGACCCTGTGGCTGCGCCTGAGCCTGAGCCTGGTCGCCGGCCTCCGCGGAAGGCGCCTCTGAATTCTCGTGGGACTGCAACAGCGACTTGCCCGGGCTCACCACACGGCCCATGACCTTCGCCTGCTCGTCCTCGCTGCCCGCGAGCGGAATGTTGCGCTCGAGCTTGGCCAGGCTCAGATCGCGGCGGATCTCCTTCTCCGGAAAGTGCGCGAGTTTCAGATAACCGCGGGTCGTGAAATGTACGCCGTCATCGTCGCGGAGCCGTCGGACCTGGCCCGACATGTCGGGCCCAAAGGCGCTATATCGGCCGGACTCATCGGTGAATCCACTCCACGTATCGATGAATTTGGCGCCGTTGATGAAAGACTTCTCGCGGTACACCTCGTTCAAATCCTCCGCCTCGGTGCTTTCGTCGGGACTGCGCATGATCGGCAAGCCGACCCAATAGACGGCGAGGTTCTTGGCACGGAGCTTCTTGACGAAGGCTTCGACCCGCTGTCCGTACGCACCGGCCCAGGCGTCAGTGCGGGGCTTCAAATAGTCCTTGCCGCTGCGGATTGCCTGATCGTCATTGGCGCCGAACATCACGACCACCATCTGGAAGGTCTCGTCCTTTAGGATACCGTCGATCTCCTTGTTCCAGTCGTAGCTGTCGATCCTCACGAATCCGCTCGACGGCTTTGATTTGTTGATCACCTCCATGTTGGCGTCTTCCTGGAAGGCGCGATAGAGGCCAGACCACAATCCATCGGCAAGGGAATCCCCGACCACCAGGACGCGATAGCGATCGCCCCGCGGGAATGGCTCGATATAGCTGCGTTGGAATTCGGTAGACTGGGCTAAGGCACCATCCGGCGCCAAGGTCGGCAGGCTGAACGCGAGCGCAAACAGGGCGAAGGCGGGGATCGATGCAAGCGGGCATCGCTGGCCAAGACGAGATGCGCTACGAGACATGTCCATCCCGCCTCTGGCGGTCCCTCGACCCGATCTTGGATCGCACTCTACCCTTCCTTGCGCAAGAGCTCCAGGATCGTGCGGCTTGGAAACCCGTCGACCGACAGGCCCTTCGAGCGCTGAAAGGTCTTCACCGCTTCGAGCGTCGACGGCCCGATGACGCCGTCCGCGTCCCCAACCAGAAGGCCCTTGGCCATGAGCAATTTTTGCAGCTCGATGCGCTGGTCGAGTGCGAGGTGATTTTCGTCCGTGGGCCAAGGTCGCACGAAAGGTCCATAGCCTTTCAGCCGGTCCGCGAGGTGACCGACCCCCAAGGCGTAGGACGTCGCCTGATTGTAATGGAGGATCGAGCGGAAATTGTTGAGCACCAGGAAGGCTGGTCCGTTGGCGCCCACCGGAGCGAACAAGGTCGCCTTTTCGCCTGGACGCGGAAACGCCTCGCCGCCAGCCCGTGTGATTCCAAGCTTCTGCCAGTCGCCAAGGCTCTTTAGCGTCCTGTCGCTGACCCTCTTCAAATTGAATCCCTTTGGCAGCGCTACCTCATAGCCCCAGGTTTGACCAGGCTGCCAATTCGCGTGCCTGAGATAGCTCGCGGTGGAAGCGAGAGCGTCGGGCACGTCCCTCCAAATGTTGCGCTTGCCGTCGCCATCATAATCCACGGCAAATTTTTGATAGGTGGTGGGGATGAATTGCGTGTGGCCCATGGCGCCCGCCCAGGACCCGTTCATCTGGTCGAGGGGAATGTCGCCATGTTGCAGGATCTTGAGCGCCGCGATGAGCTGCTGCCGGGCGAAAGCCGCCTTGATGTTGTAATAGGCGAGCGTCGCCAGCGATCGGATCACATTCATGTCGCCGGGCTGCGTGCCGTAATTCGACTCCACGCCCCAGATGGCTACGAGGATCGTCCGGTCAACGCCATAGCGCTTCTCGAGCTGGTCGAGCAGGACTTGATTCTGCTCCAGCATGTGCTTGCCGGTGGCGATGCGCTTCTCGGAAACGACCCGGTCGATATATTCACCGATCGGTTTCACATATTCCGGCTGGAAATTTGCGGCCTCGATCACCTTAGGGTCGGGCGTCATGTCTTTGAACGCGTGATCGTAGGTTGCCCGCGTGATGCCGGCGGCCTTAGCGACCGGCCAGAACTTCTCGACCCATTGGGCGAAAGTTGGGGCAGCGGCTTCAGCCTGTCGCGGGATACACGCAGCGGAAAGCGCTGCGAGCGCGAGCAGGAAAAGCGTCAGCATGAGAGAGCGGGCGATTCGCATGGGCCGAATTTAGCAACCTCAGCGGGCAAAACCTAGGCGGTGGAAAGTCCTTATGGCCGTGTGACACTTGCTTCCTTCATCACCGCGTCAACCAGTCGCTGGCTAGGATAGCAGGTGAGCGGAAGGTTAAGCCTCTTCTCGGTGAGCCCGATGGCGGCCCGGGTCTTGAAGCCCGCAAGGCCGTCGACCTTGCCCACGTCATGGCCTTGCGCCACGAGCACCTCCTGGAAGCGCTGAATGCGGTCACGCGGCAACCGCTCGACCGGCTGCCACGCCACCACGAATTTCGCCGATGCATTGGTCGCGATCATATCGGCAACATGCCCGACGAAAATCGCGTAGACATCGGAATTGTTGTAGAGCTTCAGCACCGAGAAATTGTCGGTGGCGAGGAAGGCCGGTCCCTTAAGGCCAGCCGGCAGCACGAGGAAGGCAGGATCGGCGAGCGCATTTTGCGGGAAAGCTTGATCGCGCACGCGAGCGACCCCAAGCTTCATCCACTCGGAGATGGGCCGCTCCTTGTCGGGGCCTTGCAGCGTGCAATCGAACCCTTGCGGTAATTTCACCTCATAGCCCCAGGTCTTTGAGCCGTCCCAGCCTTGGACTTTCAGCGAGTTGGCCGTCGAGGCAAGAGAATCGGCGATCGAATTCCAGATGTCGCGCTTGCCATCGCCGTCGAAGTCGACGGCGTAATTCTCGAAATCCGTCGGCATGAGCTGGGTGTAGCCCATAGCTCCAGCCCAGGAGCTTTTCAGCTCAGCGCGTGTCGCGTGCCCCTCTTGCACGATCTTGAGCGCGACAATGAGCTGCTTGCGGAACTCGTCAGGCCTTCGTCCCATGAAACCTTGCGCCGCGATTGCGCCGATCGCGTCATACGGGGCGTCGATTTTGCCGAACCCGGTCTCCCTGCCCCAGATCGCGACGAGGATGCTCGCCGGCACGCCATATTTCTTCTGGATCGCCACCAAGGTCGAGCCCAATTCGGCGATCTTGGCGCGACCGGTCGCCGAGAGCGCAGTGAGCGTGCTGTCCAGAAAATAGAGTACGGGAGCGTCGAACTCGGGCTGATGTTTCGGTGCCATGGCTTGTGCGAGGGACTGCGGCAGGCGCGGTCCGCCGGGCGCGGCCGGATCCGGTAGCACGAGTTGCGGCAGCGACCAATTGAGCTTCAAGCCATTGAGATTGGCATCGAAGGTAGCGCGGGAGATACCAGCGGCCTGCGCATCGGGCCAAAGGGCCTCAAGCCATTGGGCGAAGCGCTGCTCCACGGCGCGCCGATAGGCGGCCACCTCGGCGTCATCGGCAGCCGCGGCGCCCGCCGGGAGGAAATGCGGCGCCATCAGAACCGCCAGAATGGCGGCGAGCACCGCTGCCAAACCCCATGTTGCACGCGCCATAAACTATCCCTCCCGCCGCGCCGCGATTCGGGGCACGCGGGGCGGATTATGGGGAGGCCTTTTGGCGGTGAAAAGGCAATCCCTCGATCATCACGTATGCCACCGCCGAAGGACCAAGCCCGTATGACCGAGAATTAAACGGACAATAATGGTCTTCGACAGTGATGAAGGCTCTGGCGCGCCGTAGTGGTCGATCTCGACAGAAGCCGATGCCTCAAAATGAAGCCCCGCACTGGGGAGCGCAGGGCTTTAGGGAAGGAGAAACGCCATGCTGTATGCCTTGGGGGCAAGGCAGCTTAGACTATCACAACCATTGGGTTCGAGTGTGACATATTTGTAACGTCAC
>DASPOV010000132.1:0-6526 GCA_035625815.1 Methyloceanibacter sp. | reverse complement strand
CCGCTGCACCGCTTCGTGACCCCGTTGGTCTACGCCTTGCCGGTCCAGCTCATCGCTTACCACACTGCTCTATTCATGGGTACCGACGTCGACCAGCCCAGGAACCTGGCAAAATCGGTGACGGTAGAATAGGCTATCGAGCCTCGGATTTGCCTGATTTCTTTGTTGGAGCAAGGAAATGGCGGTTCATCGGACACGCCCCCTCCCGCGCGACCCGATATCAGGCAAGCGGCCCCGTCGGCGTGTGCTCCTGTTGAGTGCGCTGATTGCTTTTGGGGGCCTCGGGTTCCTGACGCCGGCGTACGCCGAGGAAGGCGGCGGTGGCGTTTTGGGCGCTGGCGTTTCCTCCTTCTCCGCCGGCAAATACGATGCCACGGTCCGGCAGATGACCGCCGTTCTGCAAGGCGACAAAGTTTCCCCGAACGAGGCGGCCAAGGCGCTCTATTTTAGAGGTCTCGCCTATCAAAAGCTCGGGCAGTCCACCCGCGCCATCGCCGATCTCGGCGCGGCCAATTGGCTTGGGCTATCGCCATCGGAACGCACGACCGCGCTCGTCAACCGGAGCCTCGCGTATCGCGCCACGGGCCTGAAGACTCAAGCCGACGCCGAGCTTGCCTCGGCGCGCAAAAACGATAACGACGGCCAGGTCGACAAGCTTCTTGCGAGCAATGGCGGCACGGGCGCTGATAGTGCTTCCATGGGCGCCTTCGCCACAGAAGTGCGCACGGAGGGCGGACGGACAACCACGATCGCCTCAGCCTCGGCCACGCCGCCGCCGGCGCGCAACACAGAAGCGGCAAGCTCGGGCTCCTGGAGCACCACAAGCGAAGAAGCGCCTGGGAGCGCGCCTTCGAGCGGCAATCGTCTGTCCCGCTGGTGGGGCTCGGTCAGAGGGCCGTCCAGCGAATCCGAGCCACCTCCGGCGCCGGCGCCCTCCAGCGAGCCGATCCCGAAACCCCCAGCGGTCGCGACGGCCTGGACGACACAAACCCAAGCGGAGGCGGGAGCCGCGCCCGGAACGCGGGTGGCGACGGCGAGCCCTAAGGACCCAATGCCTTCAGCCGGCAGTGGAAATTACCGGTTGCAACTCAGCCCCACGCGCTCCGAGGTCGAGGCAAGAGATCTTTGGCAAAAGGTGGCGAAGCAGAACCAGCAGCTGGCGGGGCTCGAGCCGCACATCGAGAAGACCGACATGGGCAATCTCGGCACCTTCTATCGCCTACAGATCGGACCCTTCCCGGACAAGGCGGAAAGCCTTAAGCTGTGTAACGCGCTGAAGCGAAGCGGAGTCGACTGCTTTCTCGTCAACCCCTAAGAACCTAAACTGCGCGTGACGCGTTACGACTCGCCCGGCAGTCGATCCGCGGGCGATGTCGTTTGGGTTCATCATACAGCCAGCGTTTTGTGTCACCCGTCGCTCATCAGCGACATTCTGTTTGCCCGAAGCACGCATGGACACGACCGACTCAAAACCGTTACCAACGGGAGAAGCCTCCGAACGCGTAGAACCGCTTCGACAGATTGTCGCCGGAGCTGAGGAGCCTGCCTCCTCCCATCTTGGCGCGAGGCTCCGCAGCTATTTCCTCACCGGCCTCATCGTGGTCGGGCCGGTGGCCATCACCATCTATGTCGTCTGGTGGTTCATCACCCTGATCGACACTTGGGTGAAGCCGCTCATCCCGCCCCAATATCTGCCCGAACACTATCTGCCCTTCAACGTGCCTGGCGTCGGGCTGATCTTTGGCATCACCGGCGTGATGTTGGTCGGCGCGCTCACCGCCAATCTGTTCGGCCGCACGCTCGTGAGCTACAGCGAGATGATGCTGGCGCGCATGCCTATCGTGCGCAGCGTCTATCGCACCTTGAAGCAGATCTTCGAGACCGTGCTCTCCAAGAACGGAGGTTCCTTCAAGCGGGTCGGCCTGATCGAATTCCCGCGGCGCGGGCTCTATGCCATCGTGTTTATGGCCGGCGAGCCACCAATCGAGGTCGGCGAAAAGATTGGCAGCGGCAATCCGATGATGACCGTGTTCATGCCGAACGGTCCAAACCCCACTACGGGCTTCATCGTCTTCGTCCCGGCAAGCGAGATCGTCCCGCTCGATCTTTCCGTGGAGGATGCGGCGAAGCTCGTTGTGTCCGCAGGTCTCGTCGCACCCGACCAGCAGGATCGCTTGCGCGAGCTCGCCAAGCGCAAGGGGCCAAAGCCGGTGCATGAGGAAGAGCCGGTCGTCTGATAGGACTCTATCCCGCGCGCATCAGCTTGATGGCGTCGTCGCGCTCAAAGAGGTAGAGCAGCAGCTTGAGCGCATCCGCGCGTGGGCCATTCAGATCAGGGTCTTGGGTGAGCACGAGCCGCGCCTCATCGCGTGCCGCTTGAAGCAGCGCCTCGTCCTCTGGAAGCTGCGCCACGCGAAAGGCCGGCAGGCCGCTCTGTCGCGTGCCAAGCACTTCGCCGCCACCGCGAAGCTTCAAATCCTCCTCGGCGATGACGAAACCATCTTCAGTGCTCCGCATCACATTGAGCCGCGCTTGCGCCGCCTCCGACAGCGGCTTGCGATAGAGCAGTATGCAGGAGGATTGCGCGGCGCGCCGGCCAACGCGGCCCCGCAGCTGATGTAACTGCGCAAGTCCGAAGCGCTCGGCATGCTCGATGACCATGATGCTGGCATTCGGCACATCTACACCGACCTCGATCACCGTGGTCGACACCAGGATGGAGAGGTGGCCCGCGGCAAATGCCGCCATGACGCCGTCCTTCTCCTTGCCTGCGAGCCGCCCATGCACGATGCCGACTTTTTCGCCGAAACGTTTCTTGAGCTCGGCGTGGCGTTCCTCGGCAGCAGCGATGTCGAGCATCTCCGACTCGGCCACGAGCGGGCAGACCCAATAGACCCGCGCTCCAGCAGCAATGGCGCGGGCGAGGCCCTCCACCACCTCCGCTTGGCGCTCGCTTGACATAGCGCTAGTCGTCACCGGCTTCCGCCCCGGCGGCTTTTCGTCGAGACGCGAGACATCCATGTCGCCATAGCTGGTGAGCAGCAGGGTGCGCGGGATTGGCGTTGCCGTCATCACCAGAAGCTCGGCGCCGCGTCCGGTGCCTTTCTTTTGCAGTGCCAACCGCTGATGCACGCCGAATCTGTGCTGCTCATCGATTACGACGAGGGCGAGGTCGCGAAATTCGACCGGCTCCTGAATCAGGGCGTGAGTCCCGATCAGAATGTCGATGTGTCCGTCGCGCAAGGCGGCGAGGATGCCCTCGCGCTCGCGGCCCTTCTCGCGGCCCGTGAGCAGAGCGACGCGCAAACCTGCGGGAGTGGCGAAGGTCTCTACCGTCCTGAGATGCTGGCGTGCGAGCAGTTCGGTAGGCGCCATCAGCGCCGCCTGTGCTCCAGCCTCCACCACGGTCGCCATGGCGAGAAGCGCCACGACAGTCTTGCCGCTGCCGACATCGCCTTGCAGCAATCGCAGCATGCGGTCGAGGCTAGCGAGATCAGAGTCGATCTCGCTGAGTACGCGACGCTGAGCGCCGGTAAGCTCGAAAGGGAGTTTCGCTAGGATGGCTTGACGGAGCTTGCCGGGAGCCGCAAGGGGACGCCCGGCGGCCCGGCGCAGGCGCTGGCGGATCACCGCAAGAGCGAGCTGGTTGGCGAGCAATTCGTCATAGGCCAACCGCGTCCGCCCTAGTGCCGACGCTTTAAGATCCGCGGCCGTCTCCGGCGTATGCATACGGCGGACGGCGCCCGGGAAGTTTGGCCAGGCGTTTTGCTTGGCCCAGCTCGCGTCGATCCATTCGGGGAGGGCCGGCAGGCGCGACAGCGCATGTGCGATGATCTTGCGCAAGCTGGTATTGGTGAGTCCAGCGGTGAGCGGATAGATCGGCTCAAGCAACGGCAGGCGCTGTGCGCTATCCGAAGTCTCCGCGCTTACCACATGGTCCGGATGCGGCATCTGTAGCCAGCCGTCATAGCACTCAAGCTTGCCGGAGATCAGCCGCCGGCTTCTCTCCGGCAACAGGCGCTTCAGGTAGGCCGGATCGGCGTTGAAATAGACAAGCTCGAGCGCGCCGGAAGAGTCCTCGACCAGCACGCGATAGGGCGCGCGCAAGCCGCGTCGCGGACCGCCTGGCCGATGCTCGGTGACGGTCACCTGCAGCGTCGCCAACTCGCCGATTCGGGCGTCGGCAATCCTCGGTGTGAGTTGCCGGTCAATCACCCCTTGGGGTAGATGCCAGAGAAGATCGATGACGCGCGCATGCTCAGATTGATGCCGCGGCGCGACGAGCTTGTTCAGGAGTCCCTCGATGCGCGGGCCGACGCCTTTGAGGCTGCGCGCCGGAGCAAAAAGGGGGGCTAAGAGCGAGGGCTTCATAGCTTCGTCTTATAGCCTTTCTTGTCATCGCCCGGCTCGGCCGGGCGATCCAGTACTCGCCGCCCTCAACAGATTCTTTGCACCGGTGATTACTGGATGTTCGCTTCCGCGAGCATGACAAAGCAAGTCGCCCCGGGTTAGGGTACGGAACTTGACAGAGACAAGCCGCCTCCGCTCTAACCCTCGGCCTATGCCGAGCGATGATCTTGCCATGCAGCGCCGCCGTGCCCTCTACCGGGCAACCCATCGCGGCAGCAAGGAGTTGGATTTTCTGCTCGGCCGCTTCACCGAGCAGGCCATCGAAACCATGAGCGAGGCGGACATTCGCGTGCTGGAACGCTTGATCGAAATCCCCGATCCCGACATTGCGCTAAGTCTGTTTGAGGGAAACTCGCTGGGCGAGCCTGCGCTCGACGCGCTAATGCGGCGCTTGCGCTGCTTCCACGGGATCACGCAAGGCCACGCGAAAAGCTGCTAACGACACTCCATGGCCGAAACGTCGATATCTGAAAGTCTGCCCATCGCACGGCTGCTTGACAGCGCCTTGGTCATTGCGAGCGGCGTGCCCGAGGGGCTCGACGCGGCGGTGCTCGGCGTGCTTGCCAGCCATCTCGCGAGCAACAACGCAGGTACGCCGATCCTGCACATCGCGCGCGACGGCCAGCGGCTCGCGACGCTGGAAGACGCGCTCCAGTTCTTCGCGCCAGAGGTGAAGCGCTTGGGCTTCCCTGCCTGGGACGGCGTTCCTTACGACCGCGTCGCGCCCAATGCCGAGATTATCGCCCGGCGCGTCGCGACGCTCGCCGAGCTCATCAATCACCGCAACGGCATCGATGCCACACCACTGATCGTGCTCACCACGGTCAATGCCGCGTTGCAGCGAGTGCCGTCGCACGACTTTTTCGCCAACGCCACGCAGCGGCTTTTGCCAGGTAAAGCGGTGAGTATGGCCGAGTTGATCGCGAAACTGGAGCACCTCGGCTATGGCCGCGCCGGCACCGTCACCGATCCTGGCCAATATGCGGTGAGGGGGGGCATCCTCGATTTTTATCCGCCCGGCGCCCGGCCGGTCCGCCTCGACTTCTTTGGCGACACGCTGGAAGCGATCCGCGCCTTCGATCCTCAGACGCAGCGAACGTTGGCCCGCCTCGATGCGGTCACGCTGCTCCCCATGAGCGAAGCGCCACTCACTGAGGAGGCACGCAAGCGCTTTCGCGCCAGCTATGTAGAGTTGTTCGGCCCTGTCACCAGAGACGACCCGCTCTACGAATCGATCTCCGCCGGCCGCCAGCATCAGGGCATGGAGCATTGGCTGCCGCTGTTCCATGAGCGGCTTGAGACTTTGTTCGATTATCTGCCGGGCGCGGTAGTGACCTTCGATGCGCTCGATGACGACGCCCGAGCCAAGCGGCTGGAGCAGGTGAGGGATCATTACGCGGCGCGGGTACAGGCACTGGAGCGCAAGACTTTCGGCGCGCCGTCCTACAACCCGGTGCCGCCGGAAAGCATGTTCTTGACGGAGAAGGACTGGCAGGCTGCTCTTCAGGGACGCCAGAGGATCATCCTCGATCCCTTCGAGCATCCGGACGCCGCACGCGATGCGGTCGTGGTCTCATTTGGCGGCAGACAAGGCCGATCCTTCGCCGCGGAGCGGCAGCGCGAAGGCGGCAACGTCTTCGACGCCGTGGTCGCCCACGCAAGGCGGCTTCAAACGGAGGGCCAGCGCGTGCTCATCGCCTGTTGGAGCAAGGGCGCCAAGGAACGGCTTGCGACCGTCCTCGCCGAGCACGGCATTGGCGACACGCTTCGCGTTGAAACTTGGCAAGAGGCGCTTGCAACAACCCAAGCGACGACGACCTTCGCCGTGCTGCCATTGGAGGCTGGGTTCGAAGCGCCGGGTTTCGCCGTCATCGGCGAGCAAGACATCCTCGGCGACCGGCTGGTGCGCCGCTCCCGCGCCAAGACCGGCAGCGATGTGCTCACCGAGGTTTCGAATCTTACCGTCGGCGACCTCGTGGTTCATGCCGATCACGGCATTGGGCGTTTCGCCGGCCTCACCACCATTGAAGCCGCCGGCGAGCCGCATGATTGCCTGGAGGTAATCTACCAAGGCGGCGACAAGCTCTATCTGCCTGTGGAGAACATCGAGTTGCTC
>DASPOV010000131.1:0-3491 GCA_035625815.1 Methyloceanibacter sp. | reverse complement strand
ACCGGCGCGGGCACAGCGAGGATGACGGCGTCGCTTGGAGCAAGGCTGACCGCATCCTCGCCGAAATCGAGTGCGCTGATTGTTTCGTCCGCACGCACTAGCCGGCGTAGCTGATGGCGGAAACGAAGCGTGGCGCCATGGCGCCCAAGGTAGCAGAGGGCCGGATCGATGAAAGTGGGGCGCAGGCCGTCCGGTGCGACCAGCGGCCGGCAGGCGCGGCCGCCGCGCGCAAGCGTCTCGCGCAAGACCGCGCCCGCGAGAAAGGCCGAAGCTTCCGCAGGCTCCGTATTAAGCGCGGCGAGAAACAGTGGTCGCCAGAGTCGCTTATAAAGAGGGCCGTCGCATTCCATGAGGTCAGCGATACTTAGGTCTCGCCGAGAATGCAGCAGGCGCCTCACCGATAAATAGTCAATCACATGCGTGCCGGGAACACGGCGGCTCTTGAAAAAAATCCACCACGGTACCCGCCCTTTGTTCGGGCGGAGTACCCAGCGCTCACCTGTGGCGAGATCCGCGAAGGCAAACGCGGCCTCATCGCTTCCGGCCAACTTATCCTCGCTGCCGATCGTCTTGAGAAAGCCGAGCGCCGCATGGTTGGCGGACAGAAGGAGATGATTGCCGTTGTCGATGGTGAGTCCGAGAGCCGGCTCGAAATAAGAACGGCAGCGACCGCCGGCATTGGGCGCGAGCTCATGCATCACGATTTCACGTCCCTTCCCGACGAGGTTTATCGCCGCGGCGAGTCCGGCGAGACCTGCTCCCACGATATGCACCGTTCCGCTCGCCATCAGATGATTCCGTGGCGCAGGACGACCCAAAGGAATTGGAGCTTTGACGCGCGAACTTCTCCTCGTGGCGGCGTCCAGCCTCTCGCCACGAGCCTATCGAGGAGAGCCTGGTAGACCAACGCCATGACGCGCGGCGACCGCACGCTTTCCCGGCGGCACGAGGTCATCACCGCCCAAGCCTCTGCAAAATGGAGTTTCGCACGCCTGACAACGATAGCGCAGGCCCGCCCAAGCCTTGGATGGGCAAGCACCTTCTCGATGTCCTTTTCGTTTATACCGGCTTCCGCCAAAGCCTCCCTGGGGAGGTAGAGGCGTCCCATGGCTGCGTCCTCGTCAAGGTCGCGGAGGATGTTCGTCATCTGCAGCGCGCGGCCGAGGTGATGCGACAACTGCCGGCCCTTCTCATCTTCGATGCCGAAAATCCTGACCGAAAGCCGGCCGACCGCCGAAGCCACCCGGTCGCAATAGAGCTCGAGCGCGGCCCAATCCGGAGCCCGCATATCGCGCCGCACGTCCATCTCCATACCAGCGATGATGGCGACGAAGTCCTCTTGCCTCAGATTGAAGGCCCGCACCGGACCCGCAAGCCCTTGCGTGAGCTCAGTTGCACCGCCTCCGGAGTAGAGGCGCCTGATGTCGGCGCGCCAGCGATCCAGCAGGACAATGCGGTTTTGGTCTGGGCCGCTATCGTCGGCGATATCATCCACGGCGCGGCAGAAGGAATAAATCTCATACATCGCATCGCGCTGTTCACGCGGCAGAATGCTAAGGGCGCGATAGAACGAGCTCCGGGATACGATCGCGTGGGGGGCGACACGCACAAGGCTTCGCCGTTCCAGACCGCTCATCGCCCGTCACCTAAGCGTCGACCCGACAAGCGTGCGAGCCGCCCAGCAAGCGTTGTCACCGCTCCTTGTGCCGCCTGCAAAAGGGTACCCGGCCTCGAGAGGTGCACACGCTCGCTCAAAGGATCCATCGTCATCAGCAGCGCAGTAAGTCGTTGCGCAATTCTAACAGTGGCGCCCGTCTCGAGGCCGAGCCGCGCGTCTTTGACCGCAAGCGGCAACTGCGAGGCTTTAGGCAGGAGCTGGGCAGTTTTCTCGGCAATCGAGCTCACACACGCGCGTAGAGCGGGCGCGGCTTTGGGGGCGCCCAGTTCCTCGACCCTTGCGCCAAAGGCCTGCATCGCATCGACCGGCAGGTAGACGCGATCGAGCGCACGATAGTCCTCGGCGCAATCCTGCAAATGATTGATGATCTGCAGGGCGGCGCAGAGCGGGTCGGCATAAGCCCAGGTGGAGCGATCCTCGCCGTGCAGATCGAGCACGAAGCGTCCGACGGGCATAGCGGAATACCGGCAATAGTGTAAGAGCTCGTTCCAGTCCGCATACCGGCGCTTAGACGCGTCGTCGCGAAAGGCGGTGAGAAGATCGAGCGGATGCGTGGGGGCGAGTCCACGCTCCGCCAGCACCAGTCTGAGTGGCAGGGCTGCCTTCGCGCTATCGGATTTGCCAAGCAGCGTTTGCTCCAGGGAGTCAAGCCCTGCAAGTTTTTCGCTCTCAGAGAGAGCAGGATGGTCGGCGATGTCGTCGGCCGCGCGGGCAAAACGGTAGAAACTTAGAACTGGCTCGCGTAGGCGCCGAGCAATGAGGAAAGAGGCGACGGGAAAGTTCTCCTCATGCTCCGTCTTGCTTGCATCGATACTGGCGCTGATGGTCATCGCTTCGCCGAGATCGCCTGACTGCGGCCCTTCCAAGTACCGCCCCTGTCTCGCCAATGCTCATACGCCGAATTGAGCGTGAACGCTGAATAGGTGGCAGCGATTAAGGGCAGCGCTACGGCCCAGAGCGGGGAGAGACGATAGAAACGAAGGATTGGCAAGAAGGCGAGCATCATCAGCGCGCAGGCGGCTATGGCGACGGCATTGGCTGGATATCTCCCAATAATGGCGAGAAGGGGAGGCGCGAGATAGGTTACGCCCATACCGGCCAAGGTGACGACGAGTAGCAGGGGTGAATAGCGCAGCTGGGCGTAAGCTGAACGGGCTACCATGCGGCCAATGTCACCAATCTCAGGATATTTCCTGAGGCTGCGCACGTGATCGCTAAGGCCAAGCCAAATGGCTCCCTCGGCCTTCATCACTTTCGCGAGGGCGCAATCGTCGATCAGGGCGCCGCGGATTTTGGCAACGCCACCCGCCTTTTCGAGCACAAGCCTTTCCACCAGCATGCAGCCGCCGGCCGCCGCAGCGGTGCGCGCGGTGTTCCGGTTTACCCAGGCAAAGGGATACAGCATTTGGAAGAAGAAGACGAAAGCGGGGATGAGGGCTCGCTCGGCGAAGCTTTCGCAATGAAGCTTCGCCATGAGCGAGGTCAGCACGAGCCCGTTCGTTTTGGCGCGTACGACAAGGCGTTTAACAGTGCCGGGGACATATAGGATGTCGGCGTCCGCCAGCAGCAGATAGTCGGCGGGAAGCTCCATGGCCTCGGTACGAGTGATGCCCTGATGCAGGGCCCAGAGCTTGCCGGTCCACGAAGCGGGCAAAGTTTGGCCTTGCAGGATGAAAGACTCGCGGCGCGCCTTGGCGGAAATTTGGCGGGCGGCCGCAGCCGTGCCGTCGCTGCTATCATCATCCCCCAGGATGACGGAGAGATTCGGATAGTCTTGGGCGAGAATCGAGCCGAGGCTATGCGGTAGCATCGC
>DASPOV010000130.1:0-4294 GCA_035625815.1 Methyloceanibacter sp. | reverse complement strand
AATGAGCCGGAGCCTGAACGGCGAATTCGGCTGCCCTTCATAGGACCGGCGCCCGTGGACCACAACCGCGGCGCGATCGAGGCCCTGCTCGAAGTGGCGCTGATCCGCCTCCAGTACGAGCGAATTCGGCACGAGGCCGGTCGAGTCGGCGATCATGCCGTCGGCCGAGGCGATGGCGTATGCCTCGATGCGAAACTTCCCGCGCATGAGCCGGCCTCGGACCGCTAGGCGCCAAGCGCCTGGATGCTCTCGATCAACCCTCCGGGCGGAATCCGAAACAACCCGGCATATGGCTGGCTGAGTTCGATGATGAGGAAAATGGCGCTCGCGACCGCGATCGCGCCGAGCGCCAGCGTCGTGACGACGGTCGCATTCACCGGCGACGCCAGATCTGCGGTTTCCCCACCCCAAATCTTGTCGAAACTGGCCTTGACTGCACCGTGCAGGCCGTCGCGCGCGGGCTTCGTCTCCTGGCCATAGGCCTCCAGCGCCGAATCGAGCCGCAGCGTGCGCGCCATAAGCGTGTCGAGCTCCGCTTTCTGGGTGGCGCAAAGCGTATAGCTGGAGCCAACCAGCGTCCCGAGAACCAGCGCCAGCAAGAGGCCGAGCAGGCCGGTCATCGCCCCGATCATCTCACGGGCCCGGTCCGGAGCGTGCTGCTCGGGAAGCCAGACGTGCAGCTTCAGGCCCAGTATGCCGGCGCAGAACGCCGGAACAGCGACCCCGATCGCGAATGCCAGAGAATCCATGAGCCTCTCCCCAGGCCGCAGCAAATGCACCCTAGTTCATCGATTTCGAGGTTCGAATCATATCAGGCAGCCTGGTCGAGCCTGTAGGACCAAGTATGGACGACGGGGTCGCCGTTGAAGTGATCAATGGCGGCGATGATGCGGTCCTTGAGTTCCTTCTTGGATGCGACGCGGATATGGCGCAGCACCGAGCGGGCGAGCTTGGAGAAGAAACCCTCGACGAGATTAAGCCAGGAGCCGTGCTTGGGCGTGAAGATGAATTCGAAGCGGCCGGCGGGCTGCTCGACGAGCCAAGCCTTGGTTTCCTTGGAGATGTGCGCCGAATGATTGTCGAGGATCAGCTTGATCGCCGTGTGAGCCGGATAGGAGGCGTCGAGAAGTTTGAGGAATTCAATGAATTCGCGACTGCGGTGGCGGTCCTTGACGAGGGCGTGGATCTGGCCGGTGAGCAGATCGATGCCGGCCAGCAAGCTGACCGTTCCGTGGCGCTTGTACTCGTGGTCGCGCGCGAAGGTTGCATATCTGCCTGGCTCGGGCGGCAGGTCCGGGGCTGTCGTGGCAATTGCCTGAATGCCGGGCTTCTCATCGTAGGAGACAATCGCCACCGCATCGCTCGGTTCTTGTTTTGCGGCCGCCGCCCTCTCCTTGATGAGTTTCACTTCGCGATAGACGCACAGAACCTGCGCCATCTTCTGCTTGAACTCCGGGTCGCGGCGTTCCAGGTAGTAGCGGACCTTTGTGCGGCTTTATCTCCTGCTCATTGAGGATTTTGCACAACGTGCCCTGAGCCAGCTTGGCAAGGCAAGCGTGCCCCTCCGCCGGGCCATGCTCACGCGCATGGCGGGCGAGCAGTCGCGTCGTCCACAATTCGTGCGGATAGCCGAGTTCCTTGGCCTTGCGGCAGGCGAGGTCGACAACCCATGCCTTGGCCTCGGCGGTGATCGTCGGCTCCTTGCCAGGACGCGGCCGATCATCAAGCGCCGCCATTGGACCGTAGACCAGCGCCCGCTCAACACAGCGCTGAACGGTCTGATGGTGCGCGCCCACGGCCCGCCCCACCTTAAAAAAGGATGGCTCGTCCCAGTAGGCCAACAGCATCCGCGCTCGCTCGACCCGGCTCGCAGGTTCGCTTCGCGAGCGGGCAATCGCGCGCAAAGCCGCCAGATCCTCCTCGCTCATGGCCAACTCGATCGCCTTCCGCCGTCCCGCCACGACCTCAAACCTCGCTTCCGAATCAAAGCACAAAGGCTACAAGCCATGTCGATAAAAATGAATCCTCGGCCCGCGATTGGTTTCACGGAATCGATGAACTAGACGCAGCTCAGGCGACGAGACGACGCTCAGCGCAGACCATGCGTTTCATTCCCGGGGGTCGGCGACGGCCGATGGCGAACTAACAAGTCCCTCGGTGCTCGCGGCGCGACGGCCACCTCATCCGGCTGCTGCGGCCTCGATCACCTTGGTAACAACCAACTGCATATTTGAAAGCACCATAGGCAGCGGAAAGCCCACGAGAAGCCCTCCATCAACTGCAAGGTCCCGACCACTGACGAAGGCCGACGCATCACGTGCGAGCGAGGCGGCGGCTTGAGCAACGTCTTCAAGCTTTCCCGCGCGCGGAATGGGTTGGGCCTTCGCGAAATCCTTCTCAAGGAGCTGAGGATAAGCCATGGATTCCTAGAGTGAGGTCCGAGCGATTCAAGGCCGGCGGCAAGCGACTTTCTCGAATGTGAAATTGCCGATTAGAAGTCTTAGAGCTGGTTCACACGCTTGTAAGCATTTGGGCGACGTGTTTATTGGATCGAACGCAGCGAATTAAAAGTCATGGACCAAACCACTGACGAACTCGACGAAGCGACGTCAGGCCTCGTCGACGCAAACGAGGTCACGAGACGGCTCGAAAATCGGCTTGGCCGCTTGCACGCAAGGCTGCGGCTTGGAATCGAGCGCGAGCACGAGGCGCAGGCGTTTGGCCAGGGGCTGACCCTCCTGCATATCGAGAACATGCCTCTGGCGCAGGCGGCGATCGAAGTGGTGTTGCGGGCGACCGGGACTTACTGGCGCGGCCGAGCAAATGCAAGCAAGGTGCAATTGAAGCGCAATGATGTGCGCATCGCTCATTTGCCGGAGGCTTTTGACGGCTTCACGATTCTGCATCTTAGCGACCTGCACGCGGACATGAGCGCTCCCGCCATGCAGCGGGTCAACGAAATGGTGCGCGATCTCGATTATGATTTGTGTGCGCTGACGGGAGACTATCGCGGCCGCACCTACGGAGATTGCGTGCTTTGCCTCGAAGCTGTCGCCCATCTTCGTGAAGCCGTGCGCGGCAATGTCTACGCGGTGCTCGGCAATCACGATTCCATCGCCATGGTTCCCGATTTGGAAGAGATGGGCATCCGAGTTCTGCTCAACGAATGCGCCATCATCAATCGGGGGACTGCGTCGCTTTACCTCGCTGGGATCGACGACGCCCATTTCTATCGCGCCGACAACATCGAAAAGGCGGCGACGAATATTCCGCACGATGGCGTCTCAATCCTGCTTTCTCACACGCCTGAGGTTTATCGGCAGGCCGCTCATGCTGGTTTCGACCTGATGCTGAGCGGGCACACCCATGGCGGGCAGATCTGCCTGCCAGGGGGAATTCCTGTTCTCCTCGAGGCCGACATCCCACGCGCCTTCGGAGCAGGGGCCTGGCGGCACTCGGGTATGGCGGGCTACACGTCAGTTGGAGCAGGGTCGTCCGTCGTTCCGGTCCGCTTCAACAATCGCCCGGAAATCACCCTGCACCGACTCGTGCGGGGCCCAAGTCAATAAGGTTGATCGCGCAATCCAATTTCGAAAGAAAGACGTGACAGCAAGACTTGGCCGACGAAGAAAAGCAAGACGATAGCAGCGACGTCGAAAGAGCCGAGCGGCAGGTATAGTGCGCAGGCGACCGCCGGCAGAAGAGATTCCGGAACCTGATCAAGCCCGAGCGACTTATCGCTTGCTCCCAGGCCGAGCCGCCGTTTGATGAGAGACGAGAGGCAGTCGCCCGTCATCGCACATGCCCCGGCAAGCGCCCCGTTCTGCCACTGAAGGCCGACGAGTGCGGAGGCGCAAGTCGAGAGAACCATGGCCGCGATGAGGCCCCGCCAAGTCTTGGAGCTTCCAAGCAACGGATAACCATCCCAAAGGATCAGTCCGCCGTCGATTGCGCGAGCAAAACGGACACCCAAGAGCCGCTTGCACAAAAGAGGCGCACTATTCGCTGCGCTGATCACGGCCAAGCTTTGAGCGATCGCCAGGATATGGATTGACATTGACGCGCCCGGTTCAACGTGTGGCGCCGCACGGCCTATGTCCCGATTCGACAGGGGTAGGCGGATGCAATCCAACGTTGGCGGCGTCGTAAAGGATGCACTTATACCGGATTTACATGCCCATCGCTGTCTCGACAATTCGCTCAGACCCGGAATAGGGTCACCCCTCCAGCGAGGGCCGTCTGGAAGGTTGGCGACGGGGCGATCGTGCGTTAAGAGGAAGTTAACGCCCATCAA
>DASPOV010000129.1:0-6441 GCA_035625815.1 Methyloceanibacter sp. | reverse complement strand
ATATGTTGAACAGATTGAGTCGTTGCCATCCGGCGGAAGCGCAGCCGGCAGGCAAATACGCTTTAGCCCGCCGCTCGCCTCGGCGGCGTCCGAGCCTGGCGCGTCGGGGGTCGTCGGCAGTTTCGATTAGGCCGCGCGGGTGCGCGCGTCCGCCTCGGCCGCAAGCTTAGCGTGGCGTGCAGTCTTGGCGAGCACGTCGTCGATCTTCGCGACAGCGCTTGCCTCGTCCATGCGTTCGACCGCCGCGATCTCCCGGGCCATGCGGTCGAGAGCTGCCTCATAAAGCTGCCGCTCTGAGTAGGACTGCTCGGGCTGCGCCTCGGACCGATACAGGTCGCGCACCACCTCGGCGATGGCTACAAGGTTGCCGGAGTTGATCTTGGCTTCGTACTCTTGCGCCCGGCGCGACCACATGGTGCGCTTGACGCGAGCCTTGCCTTTCAGGATGCCGAGCGCCTTCTTGACAATCTTGTCTTCGGAGAGCTTGCGCATGCCGACCGTCTCAAGCTTGCCCGTAGGCACTCTAAGCGTCATTTTGTCCTTTTCGAAGTTGATAACGAACAGCTCAAGCGCGGCCCCGGCAATCTCCTGCTCTTCGATGCTTACAATGCGACCAACGCCATGGGCCGGATACACAATATACTCGTTGGTACGAAAACCGTGTCTCTGCTGCGGTTTCTTCTTCTCGGGCATTACTCTCATCTCACTCTGTTAACTTAACGTGGTAAGCGCGCCGCCCTATAGATCATTCCGCCGTCTCCACACAAAACCTTTGACCTGTCCTCCCCCCTTCAGGCTTCGTGGCAGTGAGCGCAGAAGTTACGTCGATCATGGCCCCCCGATCGCGTCACTTCCCTCAAGACGGAAAGAAGCGTACCCCTAGGGACGCCTCTCTTGATGCTCACTGGCGGCAATCCGCGCCATTACAACACCAAGATAACACAATCTTAGTAAATCGGAAAGTCATGCGGTGCCGCAGCAAGGCCTATTTTGCGCTGCAACATGCGACATTTTGACAGTAAGGTGAATATTTTGCAGCGGTCCTGTCTTAATCTCCTTGGCCGGGGTTGACGCTGAAATATTTGTCGAATTTTTCGGGCTCGCTGACAAAGGCGTCGGCATCGGCGGGGGCCGGCTTCTTGGCGGTGATGTTTGGCCAAACTTCCGAATATTGGCGATTTATATCGAGCCAGCGGTCGAGCGCGGGCTCGGTGTCGGGCTTGATCGCGTCAACCGGGCATTCTGGCTCGCACACCCCGCAATCGATGCATTCATCGGGGTGTATGACGAGCATGTTCTCGCCCTCGTAGAAGCAGTCCACGGGGCAGACTTCGACGCAATCGGTGTATTTGCACTTTATGCAGACTTCAGTGACGACGTACGTCATCTATCCTACTTGGCTTAGGGTTGCAGCGGGCGCCAGGCCCTTGGTTCCGGCCCAACAGATTCCCGAGACTTGCCGCCGATGAGGGGCCCTTGCCTATCCCAATCGCGCGACCAGTACAAGGCAAGCGGTTGCCATCGCAGAACCCCCTTGACGGCGCGGGCGCGCGCCATTGCAAAACCTCAAACATCATCAGCCTTGATCGCGTCGAGCCGCCTTGGGGACCAAGTCCTCGTAGAGAGACCGCACGGTTGCCGCCGTGCCCCGCTGCAGCGCCTCTCCCGCGACGCGCACGACAAGAAGATGGCCAGCCGCTGCTCCGGTTCCTGTAACCACGTCGCCGAGCCGCACGTGGCGGCACGCTTTCCATTGATCCAGACCTTCCCCGCCTCGATCAGCTTGGCCGCAAGCGACCGCGTCTTCACGAGCCTTGCGCATCAGAGCTATTTGTCGAGGCGTTGCCCTTCCATCTTAAGCGTTAGTTACCTTCCGGGCGCCGGTTGCGGCGAAGCTCGGCGAGCACGGCGAAAGGCGAGCTGTCGGGGGCGCGGGGCCGCTCCTTCAACTCGAGGCGTGGCATCGGTTCACGCTGGCGCGGCGCTTGAGATTGGCGCTCGCGACGTCGCGGCTTGCCCTTCGCCTGATTGCCGTGTGGCTCACGCGCATCCTTGCGTTTGCCAGGGCGCCAAATTTCATCGAAGGCGATGGGCGCCGGATCTCCCGGCTTGCCCGAGATATTGGTCGGGTCAACTATCTCGACCGTCGGCTGTACGGGCTTGCGCCGCTCCCGGTGGAAGCCGAGCGCCTTCAGGATCGAGGCGAAGTCCTCGCCAGAGCAGCCGACCACGCTCATCAGCTCAGGCGCAACGCGGAAGCCACCGTCACCGGTCGTGCCAGAGGGCGCAGGCTCGCCGCCCTCCGCGCGCCAGGTGACGCGGGTGCGGATGAGATCGGACAGACGCTCGAGCATGTCGATGCGAACCGCGCGAGTGCCAGCGACCTGGAAACCCGCAGCATGCCAATAGGGTTCCGGTACGCTCGCATCGGCCTCGACCGAGGTCAGTCCCTGCCGGATCCGGGGCGGCAGCGCATCGGCATCGATGCCATTGCTCCGGCCGGAATGTAGTGCCCAGAGCAGCAATAGCAGGTTTGCGGCGGCTGGCTTGAGCAGGGCCGGCATGTAGATGTTGAAGGCGCCGAAACGCACGCCGTATTGGCGGAGCTGCGCACGGGCGCTTTGGTCGAGCGCCTTGACCTCGTTCGCCACGGCGTCACGGCGGAGCACGCCGAGGGTCTCGGCGAGGCGAAAAGCTAATCCACGGGCGAGCCCCGATAGGTCCGATGCTTCGCTCAGCGCTACGAGAGGGCTGAGCCTCGCGTTAAGCTGCGCGGAAAGCCAAGCTTCCATGCGTCGCAAGATCTGCGCGCGCTCGATAGGCCCCAGATGCTCGTCGGCAAGCACCTGAACCTTGGGCTTGAGTGGGCCATCGCCGCGTTCGAGCCGCGCGATCTCTGAGTCGCGCCAGGCAATTCGGCCGTTTGGCTTCAGCACGATGGCGTCGTCGCTCGCCACGGCAAGTGCCGCGGCGCGGGTGCCAAGCTCGTGGGCAAGCACCTTGACGGCAGCGTGGCGCGCCGCGCGTCCGTGAATGCCGTCGCTGTTCGCGTCCGGCGTAAAGCGAAACCCATCGAGGTGGCCGACATAATGATCCTCAACCAGGATGCGACCGTCAGCACCGATTTCCGCAATGAGCTCTTCCTTGTCGCGCAGGCGCCGCATCAACCTGCTTGTCCGCTTGTCGACGAAGCGATGGGCCAGCCGCTCATGAAGTGCGTCCGACAGCATGTCCTCGACAGCCCTGGTTCGCCCTTGCCAATGCTCAGGATCTTCGAGCCATTGCGGCCGGTGGGAGACGAAGGTCCAGGTGCGAATTTGCGCGAGACGATTGGACAGCGTGTCGAGATCGCCATCGGTGCGATCAGCGAGCGCAACCTGGCGTGCGAACCAGTCGGCGGGAATTTTGCCGGCATCGCTCATGACGAAGCGATAGAGCGTGCCAACGAGCTCAGCGTGACTTGCCGCGGAAATCTTCCGGTAGTCCGGGATCTGGCACATCTCCCACAGAAGTCCGACCCCGGCGCGTCCGGAGGCAAGCTGGCGAACGCCGGCGTCATGGCTCACATTTTCCAGTGCGATCACGTCGTCGACCATTCGCGAGCGGATGAGCCGCGGATGGTCCGGCCTCTCGCGCAAGCTGTCCTTCAGGCTCTCGATAGAGCCAAAATCGAGCTTGCGGTTGCGCCATTGCAGCATGCCGACCTGATCGAAGACGTGGTTCTCGAGGCGGTCGATCAGCTCGGCTTCAAAGGGAGGAACCTGTCCGGTCACTCTAAAGGTACCGTCGTTCATGTGACGCCCGGCGCGGCCTGCGATCTGGCCAAGCTCAGCTGGGGTCAAATCGCGATGCACCTGACCGTCGAATTTGCGCAAAGCTGCGAAGGCCACATGATCGAGATCGAGATTGAGGCCCATACCGATAGCGTCGGTCGCCACCAGAAAATCGACATCGCCGTTCTGATAGAGCGCGACTTGGGCATTGCGGGTGCGCGGGCTCAAGGCGCCGAGCACCACGGCAGCGCCGCCGCGCTGGCGCCTGACGAGCTCGGCAATCGCGTAGACGTCGTTGGCGGAGAAGGCGATGATCGCGGAGCGGCGCGGCAGCCGCGTGATCTTCTTGTCGCCGGCATAAGTGAGCGTGGAAAGGCGCGGTCGCGACACGATGTTGGCGCGCGGCAGCAATTCGCGGATCGCGTCGCGCATGGTCCCGGCACCGAGCAGCAGCGTCTCGCTCAGGCCCCGCGCATGGAATAGGCGATCGGTGAAGACGTGACCGCGCTCGCCATCGGCTGCGAGCTGAATCTCGTCGACGGCAACGAAGTCGGCCTCAAGATCGAGAGGCATCGCCTCGACGGTGCACACATAGTAGCGAGGCGAGGGCGGCTTGATCTTCTCTTCGCCGGTGATGAGCGCAACCTTGCTCGCGCCGATGCGAGCCACGATCTTGTCGTAGACCTCGCGCGCGAGCAGCCGAAGCGGCAAGCCGATGATGCCAACGTCGTAGGCGAGCAGGCGCTCTATGGCGAGATGGGTCTTCCCGGTGTTGGTGGGCCCAAGAACCGCGGTGACGCCGCGTCCGCGCACAGGTCCCGAGCTTGAGAGGAGTCGGCTCATTCTCGTTTTCCTAGGGCCTACGGATAGCGTATCGGCATGCGCCAACTCGGATCGGAACGGGGGGGGAACGAACCTCGTCCGAATCGCTGACTCTGACCATTCGGATTTCGTTCTTCGTCGCATTCACGAGATCGAATCCACTCTGTCAAATGCCGCCGTCAGACGCGCCTTCAACAAGCTTAATCAGCCTGTTGAGGCGAGAGCCTCGCGAAAGACTCAGAGCACTCAGGGGGAACAAGGTGAACGGAACACGGACGAATCAGGGGCGCGTTAATTTTCGGCATCTGTTCGCTACTACATATTGTGCTTTTGAGACTCGACGTTAACCCTGTCGCGCGACCTTGAAGTTTTGGGCTTACGGCAATTGGTCGAGGCTAGCGCGCTTTGCGCCTCTCCGAATCTCGAATGAGGTCGATGTCGCCGAGCCGAAGCCCAAAAGGGTCGGCAGCACAATGCGGTAAGGTACATACATTTCCGTGCCGGAGAGCGAGACGAGCCAGACCTCGATGTCATTTGTCTCCGACATCAGCTTGATGCCAGGATTGTCCGGCCGGTAACCGGAGATGGGAATGAACTTCACGCCGCAGACCGCGGCGAACCCCGAGTAGCCAGTCGATGCATTCTTGTCCAGCTTGGCCGTGCGTTTCGGCTTGAGGATGAGGTTGAAGCGCTGCTCGCCGTCGAACACCGGAACGGTCTGATCGCAGACTTTCAAATCGCCATTGGGGTTCCCGGAACGCCCATAGAGAAACGCCACCGTCATGGGGTCGAGCACGCCCTCGAGCTGCTTTTTGGTGGTGGGGATGACGTGCGGATTGGGTCGCTTCTTCGGCACTCGCGAAATTTCCGTGACGGCGCCACCGTCGAAGGTCATGCGAAGCTGTTGGCTTTTGTCTCCGCCCACGAAGTTGAGCGCATACGTTGCGGGCTCCGGGACGGAACCAGCGAATTTGCCCCTGCTCGCTGTGGTACCACACCACTCGAAGAGCAGCCCCTCCAGAACGGAGAAGCGGCCTTCGCCCTGCATTTCATAGTCGCTCCCACGGAAGACCGTCGTGAGCCGGAAATCATCCACACGGTAGACGGCTGTGATCCGGTTAGCCGATCCTATGCTGCTTTCGGCATAGGCGGAGTCGTCCGCCAGCCCGCCGCTTAGTCCGCAAGAGAGGACCGCGACCGCTGGAAGGCTCAGATAGTATCTCGCAATAGGCATGCCCCCAGACCCCTGGACTGACGGTGCCGTAAGGTAGGCGCCCCATGCCGAATTTCGAGTTATTCGCAGAATTCGTCAATTCTGAGGTTGAAGCGTGCGGTTCTCATTGCCTTGACCGTCGGCGGTCTCGCCCGTATATCTCCGCCCAATCTCCGGGAACGCTCGACTTCTTCGGCTTGTCGTTCCGTGTCGACCTGCTTGTAAGCACGTTTAAAGACAAGGATTACGTACGATGGCCCGTCGTTGCGAGCTGACCGGCAAAGCCGTGCTTACCGGTAACAATGTCAGCCATGCTAACCGCAGAACCAAGCGCCGCTTCCTGCCCAATCTGTGCAATGTGACGCTGGAAAGCGAAGCTTTGAAGAAGCGCGTGCGGCTCACAATCAGCGCCGCGGCGTTGCGCTCGGTGGAGCACCGAGGTGGGCTTGATGCCTATCTGCTCAAGGCCGGCGACGATGAACTCTCGCTGAAGGCAAAGCGCCTTAAGCGCGAGATCGCCAAGGTGCAAGGCGCGCAAGCCCAGGCATCCTAGCGGGCGCTTGGCCTCGGCAAGCACGAGCTTCGCATCCGGCACTACGAATTGCATTAACAGCGTTCGCTGTAGCGCGCCGT
>DASPOV010000128.1:0-4208 GCA_035625815.1 Methyloceanibacter sp. | reverse complement strand
CTTGGAATTTCAGCGCGGTATCCGAGGTCGCCGTCAGTCAAACTGGACGACATTCATCGAGAATTCCGTCTCGGCGGGCTCGGGAGCCTTACCTTGCCCTCATCGTTATCGCCGCCGGCCTTGGCCTTGCCGCTGTCGTCGTCGCCCTCGTGCTCATGATACCGCGACAGTAGATGCCAGGTGCTGTAGCCTTCCCCCTAGCATCCGAAGGTATTGCAAGAGCAGCCCCGCAATGACATGAACAAGATTAATGGCTCATGACATGAGGATGAAAACCCAGGCGGTGGGGCAGAAGATAGCGCCAGCCACAATGAAAAGAACGAGTATAAATCGGGAAACCGGCGCCCAAGACCAAATTTGGAACACTGACAGGGTCGTTCTGCCTCCCGAGGCGCCGCCTTTTTGGCTGTGAGCCGATCATGCGCTATCAGACCAAGCTCCTGATCACCGCAGGCCTGCTGCTAACAATGTCGCTCGCAGCGGCTGCGCTCGCTTATTGGGGCGTGAGCCAATCCCACATCTATCTCAGCCGCTCGCGCATAGCCCACCAGGAACTAGAGCGGCAGTTGCAGCTTTCCCGCCATAGCCAGCAACTGTTCAAAGCCTGGACCGATACGCTTTTAACTGGCATCAGCGACCGCCCACTTGGAGCGGCTTACCTGCACCAGGTCATTGAATCTGACCTGGCTGAACTTGAGCGGCTCACCCAAACTGAGCTCACTATGGTCGGCGCCAACGAGCGCAAGATGGAATCGGTGGAGGTCGATCGGCTCAACGCCATCAAGAAGGAATTTCAGCACGCGCTCGATCAGCTCGGCGAGGTTGAGCAATTGCGCAGCCGAGGCCGTCCGGACGTCGCCTGGTCGACCCTTCTCGCATTGCTGAAGGGCGGCATCGACAAGAAGCTCAACGAGCTCATCGAGGTTGCGGTCGCCGACGAGACCGCTGAGGTCGTCAGGATCGACGCCGATGTGGCGCAGCTCTTGAGCCGGCTTGAGCAAATCAGCAAGATTCACGCGGTCGTCGCGATTCTGGTGACGCTCGCGCTGGTGATGCTGCTGCTGCAGCGGCTAAGGACGCCGCTCGCAGAGCTGTTGCGTGGCACGCGCGCGCTTGCCGAAGGCGACCTCTCCCATCGCATCGCCATTTCGGGCCGCGATGAGTTCGCTCATCTTGGCCGAAGCTTCAACAGCATGGCGGACGACCTCCAGTCCCATCAGAAGGCTCTAGAGAGCGCGCATGCCAATCTCGAAGCCGTGGTCGAAGAACGGACCGAGGCACTCCGCCAGGCGAACCAGTCCTTGCGCAAGGTCGATGAGACCCGCCGTGCCTTCTTCGCCGATATCAGCCACGAGCTGCGCACACCACTCACCATTATTCGTGGTGAGGGCGAGATCGCGCTGCGCGGCAAAAACAAGCCGGTGGCTGAGTATAAGAGCTCGATCTCCCGCATCGTCGAGCAGGCCAAGCACTTGTCCCTGCTCGTGAACGACCTCTTGTTCATCGCCCGCCAAGGCGCGGGCGCCGCTCGTCTTAACTTGCAGACCATTGACCTCGGCAGTTTGCTGCAGAAGGTGTGTGGCGATGCCAAGGTCATCGCCCATCCAAAGGCCGTGGACATCACCTACGCCAACGGGTCGGCGCAGGATTTCGTGCATGGCGACCCGGCAAGGCTGCGCCAGCTATTTATGGTTCTCTTGGATAACGCTGTCCGCTATTCGAATTCGAAAGGCGCAGTGAAAGTCGATATAGCGAGCTCGGGCGGAGAGGTTCGGGTTCGCGTCTCCGACCACGGCATTGGCATTGCGCCGGAGGAGCTGGACGGGATCTTCGAGCGGTTCCGCCGGGGGGGCAACGCCACCGAGCTCAACGAAGAAGGTCTCGGTCTTGGTCTGCCGGTCGCCAAGGCTATCGTCGAGGCCCACAGAGGAAGGATTGAAATGGATAGCCGTTTGGGCGAAGGCACCACCGTCATGGTCGCACTTCCGGCTTCTCCCTCGGAGGCAGCGGCGTGAACGTCCTCCTAGTCGAAGACGAGCCGCGGGTCGCCGATTTCATCGACCGCGGGCTTCGTGCTGAAAATCATGGCGTTACCGTTGCCGCTTCCGGCACCGAGGGGGTTGACCTTGCCAAGACGGGCGAGTTCGACGTGATCGTCCTCGATTTGATGCTTCCCGATATGCACGGCTATGACGTCTGCCAGCGCCTGCGCCTGGAAGGAGACCACACTCCCATTTTGATGCTGACCGCCATGGACACGCTCGAGGACAAGATCAAAGGCCTGCGCATTGGCGCCGACGACTATCTCGCCAAACCCTTCGATTTCGACGAGCTGCTCGCGCGCATCGAGGCACTGGTCCGCCGTTCACGCAACTTCGCGCCGAGCTCAAATGTGCTTCAGGTCGCCGATCTCGTGCTCGATCGCGAGCTGCTCGAGGTTAAGCGCGGCAGTGAGCCGATTAAGCTCACCGCCAAGGAGCTCGCCGTCCTTGAGCTGCTCATGGGTGCGCCGGGGCGGGTCTTCTCGCGCACGCGCATCCTGAACCAAGTCTGGGGTTATAGCGAGGACCCGCTCACCAATGTGGTGGACGTCTACATCGCGCGGCTCCGCCGCAAGATCGACACGCCCGGCCGCGAGCCTTTGCTTGAAACCGTGCGCGGCCACGGCTATCGCCTCAGGGCTCTGGCCTAAGCCTAGGGCGAGCGCCTTGGCAAATGAGACCCGCAAGAGTGGCAATGTTGTTAGGCAAATCTTGCGTAGTTTGGCGGGATCAGTAGAGTATGCCCCGCCACTCTCGCGGTCACGCGCCATACCAATTCCGGGCCTCGCCCACGCGAGTCACGGGCGCCCGCCGCTTCCGGTGGTATCGGAGCTGCCCGCTCATCTCGTGGCGAACCCCCGGCAATTTGGGACTGACGAAAAAACCACGCGGAAGGAGCGCCAGTTGCGTCGAGCTCTATTAGCCCTTGTGATTTGCGCCATTGCAGCGTTCGGTCTCGGCCAGCCGGCTCAAGCGGCGAGCAAGGTCAAGGTCGGCGTCCTGAAATTTGGGACGGTCAGCTGGGTGCTCGACACCATCCAGCGGAACGGCTTCGACAAGGCCGAGGGGATCGAACTCGACGTCGTGCCGCTCGCGACCACCGAGGCGACCGCCGTGGGCCTGCAAGGTGGCTCGGTTGACATCATCGCCACCGATTGGCCGTGGGTATCGCGCGAACGGAGCGGCGGCGCCGACTTCACCTTTTCCCCGTTCACCACGGCGCTCGGCGCCATCATGGTTCCCGCCGATTCCCCGATCAAGACCTTGGCGGACCTCAAGGGTAAGACGCTTGGGGTCGCCGGAGGTCCGCTCGATAAGAGCTGGCTCCTGATCGTGGCCTATGCGCTGACGACGGCCAACCTCGATCTCCGAACCGAGACCAAGCAGATTTTCGGCGCGCCGCCGCTTCTCGCAGAGAAGGCCAAGCAGGGCGAACTCGATGCCGTGCTCAACTTCTGGCCTTATGCTGCAAGGCTCGAGGCAAGCGGCTTCAAGCAGCTGATCGGCATCGAGGACGTGGTGAGCGAGCTCGGCGCCAAGGGCGAGGTCGCCATGGTGGGCTACGTGTTCAGCGAGGCCTGGGCCAAGCAGAACCTCCAGGCCGTAGAGGGCTTTCTGCGCGCGGCGAGCAAGGCCGACGAACTGCTTGCCACCTCCAATGAAGCGTGGGATGCGATCCGGCCGCTGATGCAGGCCCCGGACGACGCCACCTTCGAGGCGCTCCGGCGGCGTTACCGCGAGGGCATCCCTGAGCGCTCCACTGCCGAGAACGAATCCGACGCCAAGGTGCTCTACCAGTTCTTGCGCGAGCTTGGCGGGGAGAAGCTCGTAGGTCCCGGCGCCGAGCTCGCGCCCGGCACCTTCTGGAAGGGTGGTAAGTCTTGAGCGTCAGCGCGGCCCCACCCAACACTCTGACCGGGGTCCGCTCTCACCGCGGGCCGATCGTTTCGGTGCTCTCCGTGGCGGGCTTCTTGCTCGTTAGGTTCATCGCCGCCGAAATCGTGCAAAGCCGGCTGCTGCCGGGCCCGGTCGAGGTGCTTCGCTACGTCTTCGACGAGGCGCTGCACGGCGATCTCCTCGCCGAGCTCGGCATCACGCTGTGGCGGGTGACTGCATCCTTCGTGGTGGCCATGGCGATCGGCAGCGTGGTCGGTCTTGCCATGGGAG
>DASPOV010000127.1:0-12340 GCA_035625815.1 Methyloceanibacter sp. | reverse complement strand
CCACACGTCGCGAAACTGCGCGAATACAACCCTCATCACCCGGCCGATGCCATAGGCGATGATGAGAAGGATTGGACTGGCGGCAAGGCCGATCGTAGTGATCTCCTTGCCCGTCATCTCGCCGGTCAGCAGGTCGACGATCGCCTTGTAGGCAATGGGCACGGCAAGCGTGATGGCCTTGGCGATGATCAGCGCGACCATAGCCCAGACCACGCGCGAGCGGAGATCGGGGCGGCCGATAGGCCAGATATAGAGAGCGAGCTCCCGCAAGACCGTGAGGTGACCGGTCGGCGCCTGCATCAGCGCGTCGCTCCTCGTTTGCGGCAGGTCTTGCATCGCTTGTCCTTGGCGTGCGCGCACGGCAAAAAGGGGTAACGTCGAGCGCTACCCCCTAGCTTCTCAACGATATAATACCGGGGTCACCCTGCCTCAAGCAGGCGCCACTCAATGGCCCACGCCCGCGCGAAGTTATTTGCCCGAAGGAATGTGGAATTTCTGCTTCGGGTAGATCCAACGGGGATTGTGGATCTGACGGCGATTATCACGCGCGATGGCCAGGTAGTGCCAGCCACCGCCGTAATAGGCTTCCGCGATCTCCCACAGCGTGTCGCCGCGACGCACGGTGTAGACTCTCGGCCGATGCCGTTTACGATGGGCGAGCTTTTCGCCTGTCGCCGGCGGTTTTGCTTCCTCAGCGGCGGCCACCTGCGGTGAGGGTTGCGACGGAGGCCCGACCGCCTTGGGCGTTGTCTCAGCTTCCGTCGCAGGAACAGGCGGCCGCGGGGCTGTGGCGACTTGCTCCTCCTTGGGCGACTCCGCCGGCTTCGCTCTGCGCACCATGGTGATCGAGGCGCGGCCAATCACGACTCCTCCCTCAATCCGGTCAGCGCGAAACATATGTTCCCCATTCGGGAGCTTCTTCTCGGTCTCGAACGCCCATGTGCCGTCGCTTTCCACGATCACCTCGCCAAGCGGCGCCTCGTCAAAGAAGAGGAAGATGTGCGCACCAGGATCGCCAGTCCCGGAGAGCGATACCTTTCCGGACTCCGAGCTCCTGTCCTGGTAATCGACGCTCCTGAACACGACGGCCCGCGTCGGCGCTACGGGAAGATTGCCGGCGCCCGGCTGTTCGGCTGTTACCGGTGCGGAAGGTTTGGCCGGGGCCACTTCAGGTGCCGTTGCTGCCTCGGGCTGAAGCGTGCCCGCCTCCTGCTTCGCGGTTTCAGAGTTGTTCCCTTCCGGTTCACGGCCAAGATGGACCGACGCGCGCCCCGCTACCATGCCCGTCTTCTCGTCGTAGGTGTCGGCTCTGACGGTGTGCTCGCCAGGGCCAAGCTTCTTCTCGATTTCAATCGCCCAGGTTCCGTCGCTGCCGATGATCACTTGGTCGAGCAGTTGATCGTCAAAAAAGAGAAAGACCCGAATATTCGGATTACCCACGCCGGAAAGCGAAATCTTTCCGCTGCCTTCACCGGTATCCTGATAATCCAGATGGCCAATTCTGACCGGCGGCCTCGGCCGTTCGGAGGGCGTGGCGTTCTCATCAGGCACCACCGGCTCAGGCTGGCCTTCAACGCCCGCAGGCGCTTCAGCCCGCTGCTTGGGCTTGGGTGCTTCTGGCGCTGCGGCCTCCGCTGGCGCTTCCGACTTTGCTTGGGGTTCGAACTTAGGCTCCGCTACGGTGCTTTGCTGGCGGCCCCGAGCTCCACCTTCCGCGTTGCCGACGGCAACTTGCACTGGCTGCTGCGCGGTCAGGACCTGCGTTCCGTCGGGTGAGGTGGCGCGGAGTGCAAGCGTGTGGTTGCCAGAGGCAAGCGGCTTGTCGAGCACGACGCTCCAGGCGCCATCCTCATCGGCCTTGGCCTCGGCGACCTTGTTTCCGTTGCTCTCCAGGGTCACCGTCCAGCCGGGCTCGGCCCGACCCGCAACCACGCCCTCGCCGGTCGGCTCAATGCGAACAATATCGAAGCTCGGCACGGCGGTGGGCTTCGACGGCGCCGACTTCGCCGGCTGGGACTCAACCGGTTTTGGCTGCTCGGGAGGGAGCTTCTCGCCCTTCGCCACCTTGTCCTCGATCCGAGGAGCTGCGCCATGATGCCTGTAGAGGTAGACCCCTACCGCAGCGGAAGCGACCACGCCGATCACTGCCACCAACAACGCTAAAGACTTACTGCCCATGTGCGCTCGATCCCCTGGCGAAATGCCGGCCTGACGTGGTTATCTAGCCCGGCGAGGACCGAAGACTAAGTCCTCCGCTCATTGCTCATGCCGCAACCTACGGCTCCGATCAAGCCGCTGCCAACCCGAACGATTTAGCCTTCCTTGACGTTTCAAAGCGGCCGATGCCACATGGGGTCCATGCAAAAAGGAGCTAACCTTCGGAATATTTGCGTCTATTGCGGCTCAGGCTCTGGCGAGAACCCGGCCTTTGCCGAGGCCGCGCGCGACCTTGGCCGCATCCTTGCCGTGGAGAACATCGGCCTCGTCTATGGCGGAGGCGGCCTTGGGCTCATGGGGGAGACCGCCCGGTCCGTCATCCGATACGGGGGTCGTGTGACAGGCATCATTCCCGCTTTCTTGGGTGCGCGCGAGCACATGCTGCTCGAGGCCCACGAGCTCGTCGTGGTCGAAAACATGCACCAGCGAAAGCACCTGATGTTCGTGAAGTCCGACGCCTTCGTGGCTCTGCCGGGCGGCCTCGGTACGCTCGAGGAATTCGTCGAGCAGCTCACTTGGTCGCAGCTCGAGCAGCACCAGAAGCCCATCGTGCTCGCCAATATCGATGGCTTCTGGAACCCGCTGCTCAAGCTGTTCGACGACATGCGCCAAGAAGGCTTTATCCGCCACGGGCTTGAGCTCCACCTCGGGATCGTGAGTCGGGTGGACGCGATCATCCCCGCCATCTCCCGCGCTCTCGTTCCCCGCGACAAGGAGGCGGAGGCGGAGACCGAGGCGAAGGTCTCCGCGAAGTTCTGAGGTTCCGTCGCCGTTTAGGGCGCGGACGCGCCGTCTCGGATCAGCTTGTAATGGATGGAATCGAGCAGCGCCTCGAAGGAGGCGTCAACGATGTTGGGCGAGACACCGACCGTCAACCAGCGGTTTCCATTCCCGTCCCGACTCTCAATGAGAACGCGGGTGGTGGCATCGGTGCCGCCCGTGAGGACGCGCACCTTATAGTCGACGAGCTCGAGGTCCGAGATGAACCTCTGATAACGACCGAGATCCTTGCGCAGCGCATTGTCGAGCGCGTGCACCGGGCCGTTGCCCTCGCCCACCGACAACATGGTCTCGCCATCGATGCGTACCTTCACCGTCGCTTCCGACACGGTAGCGAGATCGCCGACCGCATTGTGCCGGCGCTCGACCATGACGCGGAAGGAGTCCACGTCGAAGAACTGCGGCACATTGCCGAGCATGCGGCGGGCAAGTAGTTCGAAGGAGGCATCTGCCGCCTCATAGGTATAGCCCTTGGCCTCGCGCTCCTTCACCTCATCGAGCAGCCGGGCGACGCGCGGATCGTCCTTCGGGATGACGATGCCGATGCGGTCGAGCTCAGCGAGGATGTTGGAGCGGCCGGCTTGGTCGGATACGAGCAGTTTACGCTGGTTCCCCACGGCCTCCGGGGGCACATGCTCGTAGGTGCGCGGATCCTTCTGCACGGCGGAGACATGGATGCCGCCCTTATGGGCGAAAGCCGCTTCACCCACGTAAGGCGCGTGGCGGTTCGGTGCGCGATTGAGAAGCTCATCGAGGATGCGCGAGGCGTGGGTGAGAGTGCGAAGCTTCTCCGACGTCACCCCGGTCTCGAAGCGGAGCGCGTAATCCGGCTTCAACATCAGCGTCGGAATGATGGAAGTAAGGTTCGCATTGCCGCAACGCTCGCCGAGACCGTTCATCGTGCCCTGGATCTGGCGTGCGCCAGCGCGCACTGCCGCGAGCGAATTCGCCACACCATTATCAGTGTCGTTATGCACGTGGATGCCGACCCGATCGCCGGGAACGTGCTTCACCACCTCAGCTACGATGGTTTCGATCTCCTCAGGCAGCGTGCCGCCATTGGTATCGCAGAGTACCACCCAGCGGGCGCTCGCCTCGCGGGCCGCCTTGGCGCAGGCGAGCGCATAATAAGGATTCGCCTTGTAGCTGTCGAAGAAGTGCTCGCAATCGAGCAGCGCTTCACGGCCGCTCGCGACGACGGCGGCGACAGACTCCCTGATGCCTTGGAGGTTCTCCTCGAGGCTGATGCCGAGCGCCACTTCGACATGGAAGTCCCAGGTCTTGGCGACGACGCATATGGCGCGGGCCTTGGCGGCAAGCACCGCTTGAAAGCCTGGATCGTTGGCAATCGAGCGGCCTGGCCGCTTGGTCATGCCGAAAGCAGTCAGCGTGGCGAAGCCGAGCGGCTGCTCAATGGCGAATAGCTTTGTGTCGGTGGGATTGGCGCCGGGATACCCCGCCTCGATATAGTCGAGACCGAGCCCGTCGAGCTGCTTGACGATCAGCGCCTTGTCCTCCAGCGAGAAATCGACGCCATGGGTCTGGGCGCCGTCCCGAAGCGTTGTGTCGTAGAGATAGAGGCGTTCGCGGGGCATGATCTTGTCTACACTACGCCGAAGAAGAAGTGCAGCGCGAGCAGCACCGCAAGCACGAGCACAGCGAGCTTGATGGCAAGATAGACGCGGCGCGACCCCCTGAACGGCACATCGGTGAGGAACGGCTTCATCGCGCGATCTCCCAGGTAGTGACCAACTCGCCCGTCTTTGGGTCCTTCGCGTCTTTCAATTCAATACCCATGGCGGCGAGTTCATCGCGGATGCGATCGGCTTCTGTGAAGTTCTTCGCCGCACGCGCGGCGTTGCGCTCGGTGATGCGCGCCTCGACCTCGTCGCTGCTTAATCGATTAGTTCTTGCCTCCCTGATTGGTAGAGGCACGCCCACGGCCGACGTGTCATAAGTTGGGCGCCTTTGAGCGTGCCGGGCTGCGATTGCTGTGTCCGCCGCCTCCTGGCAAGAACCTTGAACGAATGGAGTCTGTCGCGTCCGCTCGATTCTGGTCCGGTCGCCAGAGAAGCCGAGGAAACCGACGGCGGCGCGAAGCTCGCCCCATTTGCCGGCACTGCGCAGCTCATGCATCGCCGTGATTGCCTTCGGGGTATTCAAATCGTCCTCGAGCGCGTCCAACACATGGCCGGGAACGCCACCGGTCGCAGCGTCCTTCCCATTGAGATCGCCATACCACTCCCAGAGCGTCTTGTGCGCCTCATCGAGAGAAACCAAGGTCCAGTCAAGCGGCTGGCGGTAATGGGTGCGAAGCATGTTGAATCTGAGCGCCTCGCCGGGCCAGGCGTAGCCCTGCCACCCTGTCAGCAACTCATGAATGGTGACGAAGTTGCCGACACTCTTCGCCATCTTATCTCCCTCCACCTGGAGGAAGCCGTTATGCAGCCAGTAGTTCACCATGACCGGCGTCTGGAAGGCGCAGCGTGATTGCGCGATCTCATTCTCGTGGTGCGGGAACACGAGGTCGATGCCGCCGCCATGGATATCGAAAGTCTCACCCAGATGCTTCCACGACATGGCCGAGCATTCGATGTGCCAGCCGGGGCGACCCGGCGTCGCGATGCCAGCCGGCGATTGCCAAGACGGCTCGCCGGGTTTCGATGGCTTCCATAATACGAAGTCCATTGGGTCGCGTTTGTAGGGCGCAACTTCGACGCGTGCGCCCGCGATCATCTCGTCAAGGGAACGACCAGACAGCTTGCCGTAGTCGGGCATGGCCGCGACATGGAAAAGGACGTGATCCACTGCTACATAGGCAGAGCCCCTCTCCACCAACATGTCGATCATCGCCGTCATGGCGGCGATGTTCTCCGTCGCCCGCGGCTCGACGGTCGGCGGCAAGCAACCGAGCGCAGCAACATCCGCGTGAAATTGCTTCTCGGTTTTTTCGGTGACGCGCCGGATCGCCTCGTTCAGCGGCAGGTCCGGATACTCCTCCGTCGCCCGCGCATTGATCTTGTCGTCAACGTCGGTGATGTTACGCACATAGGTGACGTGCTCTGGGCCATAAAGATGCCGCAACAGGCGGAACAGCACGTCGAACACAATGACGGGCCGCGCATTGCCGATATGGGCGAAGTTGTAGACCGTTGGCCCGCACACATACATGCGCACATTGCCCGCTTCCATCGGCTGGAACGGCTCCTTCTTGCGAGTGAGCGTGTTGTAGAGCCTGAGCGCCACGAATTGACTCTTTGCCTCACGGCCGGCCGGCGTTCGGTTCTTTTGCGAAGGAGAAAGGTAAAGGGAAGAACGACCCGGCCAGCTCTTTGCTAGACCGGAATAATGTCGCAGGAAATGATAAGGATGCGTTGTTCTTGCGCCATGATGGCCCGCTTATGGCCGCAAACATTAACTGCGTCAAGCTCGTGATCTTATTCATGCCGCATTGACCCCTAAGCTTGGCGGGCATAATGCTGAAAGGCCTAGGGTCCGGGCCAGAATGGCCTTTCGGGGGCCAGACTCATTCGGAAACGCCAAGACGTGAACGTCCGCTACGAGCTTTCGCCCGCTTCGCTCGCGCGCCGCATCGGCCGCCATCGCGGCGTGGCGATTATTGCCCTCGGCGGCATCGCCATTGCCGGCGTGGCCAGCGTCACGCTCGCGCAGGAGAATGACCAGCAGATCCGCTGCATGCAGCTCCAACAGGAGCTGGCGAGCGCTCAAAGCGGTGGGAGCGGCCGCGATGCCCTGCCCGGTATCAACAAGCAAATTCAGGATGCGACCCGCGTCTATCAGGGCACGCAGGCAGCCATGGAGGACGCTGGCTGCTATCAAAGCTTCTTGATCTTCGGTCGAAGCCTTTCGCGGACGCCCAACTGCCTCAAGATGAACGATCGCATGGAGGACGCGCGGCGCCAACTTGACCAGCTTCAGAACCAACGTGACACCATCGCGAGCGGCAGCGGCAACCGCCGGCGCCAGGCCGAGCTCACCGACGCGCTGGCACGCAATGGATGCGGGCGGCAATATCAGCAGCAGCAGGTGCGGCGCGATAGCGGCGGCGGTGGGCTATTTGGTTGGTTTGGCCGCAATCGCCAGGAGGAGCAAGCGCAACCACCGGAGCCGGTCTACCGCAGCATCGATCCAAATGGTCGGTACCGGTCGGTATGCGTGCGTACCTGCGACGGTTTCTTTTTCCCGGTCAGCTATCAGACCTATGCGAGCCGCCTGTCTCAGGACGCAACGGTCTGCCAATCGAGCTGCGCGGCCCCTGCCGAGCTCTATGTCTACCGCAACCCCGGCCAGGAGATCGACCAGGCCATCTCGCTCAACGGCACCGCCTACGCCGACCTTCCTGCCGCCTTCAAATATCGCAAGGAGTATGTGAAGGGCTGCTCCTGTAAGGAGAGCGAATACAATCCAACCGAGATCGAGGCGGCGAACAAGAAAGCCGAGGCCGCACCAGCCCCCGGCAAGAAGAAGCCTGCGCCTGTAACTCAAGCTGCGGCTCCCCCCGCGCAGCCACCGGGGAAGCTCAATCTCGATGTAGCCGGCACAGTACCAAACGCCAACACCGCCCAACCTCAAGCCGCGGCTCCAGCTCCGACAGCGGATGCCACAGTAGCTCCGCCCACGGCGGAGGCAGCGCCTGCACCGCAGGCACAGTCGAGCGTTGCTAAGCGTACGCTTACGCCGGCGCCGCAATAACACGAGCGATTAAGCAGTCTTGCCTTCGAGCCGCGCCACAGCGCGGGGCCGCCCAATCAGTGGCAAGAGCAGTTTGAGCTCCGGCCCATGCTCGCGGCCTGTTAGCGCGAGCCGCAGGGGCTGAAACAACCCCTTGCCCTTGATGCCGGTCGCCTGTCTCACCTCGGTGGCCCATCGCTCCCAAGTCGAGACATCCCACGGTTCGGGCGGCAGAAGCGGCGCCGCTCGCTGGCACAGCGAGGCGTCAGCGATCACTGGCTCAAGCGGGCCCTTCACTACCTGCCACCAGACCCCGGCGTCGATAAGGACGGGGAGATTGGAGCGCACGGCGAGCCAAAACGCCTCGCCACCGCCGATGCCCATTTCGCGCAACGGCTGCGCCACCGCCTCATAGGGAAGCGCGTGCAAAAGCCTCGCATTCAGGGCGCGAAGTTCCTCCATATCGAATCGCGCAGGCGCGCGCGACAACTTTCCAAAGGCAAACCGGGCCACGAGCTCGTGCAGGTTCAGATGGGGAGCAATGGTATCGGAGGTGCCGATGGTCGCGGCGTAGCTCGCGATCGCCAGCGGCTCGAGCCCTTCCTCGCGGATGCCCTGAATGGAGAGCGCCCGGTCGCGCTTGGACAGCGCCTGCCCCTCGGGACCGACCAGAAGATTGTGGTGGCCGAACGCCGGAGGCTCGGCCCCAAGCGCTTCAAACAATTGAATCTGTGGCGCCGTATTGGCAACGTGGTCCTCGCCGCGGATCACATGGGTGATGCCGAGGTCGACGTCGTCAACGACGCTTGGCAGCGTGTAGAGATAAGTGCCGTCGGCACGGACCAGGACCGGATCGGAGAGCGAAGCGGTGTCCACATGTTGCTCGCCGCGAATGAGATCGTTCCACACCACAGCGCGGGGCTCGAGCAGGAAGCGCCAATGGGCCTTACAGCCCTCGGCCTCCAATTTTTGGCGATCGGCGTTGCCGAGCTTTAGCGCGGCGCGGTCGTAGACGGGTGGCTTGCCGCGCGCGAGCTGCCGCTTGCGCTTGAGCTCCAGCTCGTCTTGCGTCTCGTAAGCCGGATAGAGCCTGCTGCTCGCTTTCAGCTTTTCGACGGCGGCAGCGTAGAGCGCAAAGCGCTCCGACTGCTTCACCTCGCGGTCCCAGACAAGTCCGAGCCATGTCAGATCTTGACGAATCCCGCGCGCGAACTCTTCGGTCGAGCGCTCGCGGTCGGTGTCGTCGAGCCGCAACAATAAGCAGCCGCCTCGCTGCCGGGCAAACATCCAGTTGAAGAGCGCGGTGCGGACATTGCCAGCGTGAAGCCGCCCCGTTGGGCTTGGCGCGAAGCGAACGGTGACGGTCATACTAGAGCTTCTCGCGAAATTTGTTGGTGATGGGAGGTGATCTTCACCCCAGGTGCGGCCTGCCGCCGCTTATATTCGGCGAGGTAGAGCATTCGCTCGACCTTCTTCACGATCTCCGGCGCGTATCCCTTGGCCACGATCCCCGGCGCCGGCATTTCGAGTTCGACCAGCCAGTTGAAAATGTCGTTGAGCGTGTCGTAAGGCGGGAACATGTCCTGATCGCGCTGATTGTGCTTGAGCTCCGCGGTCGGCGCCTTGGTGAGGGCATTCTCCGGAATGACACGGGCTCTCGGTTCGAGACAGCCTTTCGGCCGCTCGCTGTTGCGATAGCGTGCAAGCGTCTTGTACAATTCGTTGATCGGATTGAAGCTACCATTCATGTCGCCATAGAGCGTGGCGTAGCCGACCGACACTTCCGACTTGCTGCCAGTGGTGATCACCATCGGCCCGAACTTGTTTGAAAGCCCCATTAGCAGAGTGCCGCAGGCTCTCGACCGCAAATTCTCCTCAGCGGTGCCGGAATCGCCGCCATCTGGAAGGGCAGCAAGACTGTTGATCAAGCCCTCCACCGCCGGATGGATCGGCATGATGTCGTAGTGCACCATACGCGCCTCGGCGGTGGCTGCGGCATCGTTCAGGCTCTCATTGCTGGTGAAAGTGTAGGCCATGATGCCATGGACGCGTTTGGCGCCAAGCGCATCCACGGCCATCGCGACGCCCAACGCGGAATCGATGCCGCCTGAAAGCCCAAGCATCACGCCGGGGAATCCGTTCTTCTCAACATAGTCGCGCAAGCCCGTGACGCAGGTGAGATAGTTCGTGGCTTCGCGTTGCGCGATCTCGGCGAGCGGTGCAGGCTCGGAGCGCCAGTGACCGCCGTCGCAGATGCCGGCGTGGGAGGAGGCGCTTGCCGCGACCGATTGGCGCAAGCTGCCGTCATAGTTGAACACGAAGGGCGCGCCGTCGAACACAAGCTCGTCCTGGCCACCACACCCCGTAATTGGGGAGATTGTATTTGAGTGGACAAAGGCCTCGCGGGCCTCGCGAGCCACCGCCTGTAAGGCAGGCTTGAGCACCAAATCCTCGATCGGATAACCGGTGAGATAAAGCTCGGTGAAAGCGATGAGGTCGGCGCCCCTTGCCGCCGCTTCGGTGCGCGCGGCACGCGCTTCGCGCAGATTGCCATCGACATCGCCCACGGCGGGGTTCACTTGCGCGAGGGCAAGCTTGAAGTTGTCGAGCTTGGAGCTGACCTTGATCTCGTTCGACATCAGACGAACTTAGCCGCAGACGCGGACCTGTCCAGCGTCCTAGCGCCCTGAGGACGCCGCTTATTCTCCGGCCGCGATGGAGATCTCCGGCTCGGGCCGCCCTTCGCGCTCGCGCTTCAGCCTCTCGGCAACGATGAAGGCAAGCTCGAGCGACTGATCGGCGTTGAGCCTCGGATCGCAATGGGTGTGGTATCGGTCGGAGAGATCCGTCTCGGTCACGGCCTTGGAGCCGCCCACGCATTCGGTGACGTTCTGCCCGGTCATTTCCACATGGATACCCCCGGCATGGGTGCCTTCACCCCGATGGGTGTCGAAGAAGGTTTCAACCTCGCGCAGGATAAGATCGAAGGGCCGCGTTTTGTAGCCGCCTGCCGCCCTGATGGTATTGCCGTGCATCGGATCGCAGGCCCACACCACGGTCTTGCCCTCGCGCTCCACCGCGCGGATCAGCGGGGGGAGGTGCTTCGCCACCTTGCCGGCGCCGAAGCGGCAGATGAGCGTGAGCCGTCCAGGCTCGTTCGCCGGGTTCAGCACGTCAATCAGGCGCAGCAACTCGTCAGGCCTAAGGCTAGGTCCGCATTTCGCGCCCACCGGATTCTTGATCCCGCGCAAGAATTCGATATGCGCCTGTTCGAGGCTCCGCGTTCGGTCGCCGACCCACAAGAAATGACCGGAGGTCGCGTACCAGTCTCCCGAGGTCGAGTCCACGCGGGTAAGCGCCTGCTCGTAGCCGAGCATCAGCGCCTCGTGACTGGTGTAGAGGCTCGTGGTGCGAAGCTCTGGCGTTCGCTCAGGGGTTAACCCGCAGGCGCGCATGAAGCGCAAGCTCTCGGCGATGTGGCCCGCAAGCTCCTGATAGCGGTGACCGGCCGGGCTGTCCTTGACGAAGCCGAGATTCCACCGGTGCACGTGATCGAGATTGGCGTAACCGCCTTGCGCAAAGGCGCGAAGTAGATTGAGCGTCGCCGCCGACTGACGGAAAGCCATCAACATGCGCTGCGGATCTGGCACGCGGGCTTCTTCGGTGAACTCGATGCCGTTGATGATGTCGCCGCGATAGCTCGGCAGCTCCTTGCCGTTGTGCACTTCGGTCGGTGCGGAGCGCGGCTTGGCGAACTGCCCCGCGATGCGGCCAAGCTTTACCACCGGCGAGCCGCCGGCATAAGTGAGCACGACGGCCATCTGCAATAGCACCCGGAAAAAGTCGCGTATGGCATCGGCCCGGTGCTCGGCGAAGCTTTCGGCGCAATCACCGCCTTGCAGCAGGAAGGCGTCGCCCGCGGCCACACGCGCAAGCTTCGCCTTCAGCTCCCGCGCTTCGCCGGCGAATACAAGAGGCGGAAAGGTCGCAAGCTGCTGCTCGACCTCGAGAAGCTTCTTTGGCTCTGTATAGCCCGGGACCTGCTCGATCGGCCTAGAGCGCCAACTGTCGGGGCTCCATCGCGGTGCCATCAAGTCTCTCCCTTGGAAAGGTTGCTATATAGGCGCTTCATGCGCGCGTGGCTAGCAGACCATGGTTGCTAAAGGCTACTGCCGAATTTCGTTAGCAACCAAACAGCCAATAGGCATGGACCGTCCCAGGCACGCGACCGCCATGCTTGACCAAGACGCAGCCCCTGGCGAAGTAGCACCGCCGGGGCAAGAAGGAAGGGCAAGGTCGGCGGCACAAGCCAGAAGGTTGCACGCGCGACTTCTTAGGCGAGAGCGATGATAACCCCCAAAACTACGGCCTTGATGATAAAAATAGAGCATGGGACACTCCCAATCATCCGCGTCGAGAATAGCACTCGTGCCACTGCTTCGCAGTTGCGAGTCGGCCATTACTCCTCCTACTCTCCCATGCCACATAGCCATGGCATCTGAGGAACAGCCCCCGTGGATCTCCAACATCTGGAGCACGGTCACCACCCGCGCGAGATCGCCAAGCGGCTCAAGGAAGGGCCGCGCGTCAGTTACTTGCGCGACTGGGTCTATGGCGGCATCGACGGCACGGTAACCACCTTTGCTGTGGT
>DASPOV010000126.1:0-17395 GCA_035625815.1 Methyloceanibacter sp. | reverse complement strand
TCGGCGACGCTTCGCACGGCGTCGCGGAAGCTCTCATGCTTCAGCGCTTGTTTCAGGCTTGCCACGATCGCGGCATCGCCGATAAGACCTTCGTCGGAGCCGGGGGGTCCCACCAGCACCACGAACTCGCCTTTGAGTTCTTGGGAAAGCTCAATCTGCGCCGCGAGCTCGGCGGCAGTGCCGCGCGTAATACTCTCATGCAGCTTGGTGAGCTCCTTCGCGATCGCAGCTTCGCGGGCGCCGAAGACCTGCGCCACGTCGGCCAGAGTGGCGTTAAGTCGCGAGGCCGTCTCGAAGAAGACGAGCGTGGCAGGCACCAGCTTCAACTCTTCGAGGCGCTTCCGCCTCGGTCCGGCCTTTGCCGGGAGGAAGCCCGCGAATAAAAAGGTATCGGTCGGCAACCCTGCGTTGGTCAGCGCAGCAAGTGCCGCGGACGCGCCAGGCACGCTTGTGACATGAAGCCCCGCCTCCAGCGCCTCGCGCACGAGCTTGTAACCTGGATCGGAGATAAGCGGTGTGCCGGCGTCGGAGATCAGCGCCACCGAAAAGCCTGCCCTGATTCGCGCGAGCAACCGTGGGCGCTCCTTGGCTGCATTGTGCTCGTGATAGGGGATGAGCTCGCCCCTGATGCCGAAATGGGAGAGGAGCTTGCGGCTGTGGCGCGTGTCCTCTGCCGCGATCATATCGGCGCGAGCCAGCACGGCAAGCGCCCTGAGCGAAATGTCGGAGAGATTGCCGATCGGCGTTGCGACCAGATAGAGGCGGGGGGGAAGCGGCTTCTCCAATTGCTCGGCAAGCACGCTTTGTGCGCGCTGAAGCAAGCGGCACGATGCGTCTTGGTCGTCTCGCTTCTGATCCTGCACGCCAGCGCTTATAGCGCGAGTGCACGCTCCGGCGAACTGCCTAAAGGGAGCGCGGCGCTATGCGGGCAGACGGGGCATGCTATAGTGCCGTTTCGCGCCCATGACGATTGAGCCATAATGCGGGTCGAAATCTTTGTCCTAGGGGCGAATGCGGAAATGTTGGCACCGATAAACGAGCATAAATTTTGCGTCTGCGCCTGGGGACACAAGCTGCCGAGGGTATCGCGCTATGCGAGGTCTTGAAGCGAAGGAGTCATGCGCCTTCCATACGGGATTGGTTTGACGCTTCGCGCCGCGCGATTCGCGCTCGCAAGTCTCGCCGTCGCGATCTTGGTTGCGGGTTGCGGCGGAGGCAGCGGACCCGGGCTCATGAGCCCCGGCATGACAAGCTCGACGGGCGCGGTAAAGGTCGCGCTGCTCTTGCCGCTCGCGGGCTCTGGCAACACGCCGGGCGTGGCCAAGGCGCTGAAGCAGGCGGCCGAGCTTGCCCTGTTCGATTTCGATAATCCCGCCGTCTCGCTCGTGCCCAAGGACACCAAAGGCACCCCCGACGGCGCGCGTGCCGCGGCGGAGAGCGCAATCCAGGATGGCGCCCAGTTGATCATCGGCCCGCTCTTCGCCCAGGAGGTTTCAGGTGCGGCTTCCGTGGCGCGCCAAGCGAACGTCCCCATGATCGCCTTTTCGAGCGACGAGAAGGTCGCCGGCAACGGCGTCTATCTCTTGAGCTTCCTCGCCGGGCGCGATGTCCCGCGCATCGTTTCCTACGCGCTTGCTCACGGCAAACATAATTTCGGGCTGCTCATCCCGCAATCGTCTTACGGAAGGCTGGCGGAGGCTGCCTTCGCTAAAAGCGTCGGGCGCGGCGGAGGCCAAGCGGTGGTGCGCGCTACCTTCCCGCCGAACGACGCCAACGCCATGTTGGGACCCGTGCGGCAGGTTTCGAATGCGATGAAGGCTGGGCAGATCGATGTGCTGTTCCTGCCGGCGGGCCCGGAGGATCTCCAGTCTCTTGCGCCGCTGCTCGCCTCCAATGGGGTGACCAGCAAGCGCCTCCAATTCATTGGGACCGGGCAGTGGGACTACCCCAATGTGGGGAAGGAGGCGGCTCTCGTCGGTGGCTGGTTCCCGGCGCCAGACCCGAAGGGCTGGAGTGATTTCGCCGGGAAATACGCCAAGACCTACGGTTCGACACCGCCGCGCATCGCAAGCCTCGCCTATGACGCGGTGAGCCTCGCCATGTCGCTGTCGCCAAATCCGCCAGGCCAGCGCTACACGGCGACGACGCTTACGCGGGGAAGCGGCTTTGCCGGCGTCGACGGCCTGTTCCGGCTTTTACCGGACGGCACCAGCGAGCGCGGGCTCGCCACCCTCCAAGTGCGTGACTACGGGCCGGAGGTGCTTGAGCCCGCGCCGAACAACTTCACTAGCGCGCAATATTAGGCGGAGACCTCGACGATCAGCCGGTCCAGCACGAGCCGCCCTGCATCGGTGGCCTGCACGCGATTTCCGCTTCGCCGTAGTAGGCCTTGAGATTCAAGTTGCGCTAGCCGCGCTTCATCTAGCTTCCGCCCATCGATCGCCGTGAGATGCGTCAGGTCGATTCCCTCGGCGAGGCGTAGACCCATCAGCAGATATTCGTCGGCCGACTCTTGCGGGCTCAACGTGTCGTCCTGCTCAATGCCGTGGCCGGCAGCGGCCACCGCCTCAAGCCAGGCTTCCGGGGATTTACGCACCGCAAGCGCGCGCCTGGCACGGCCCAGCGTGATGCGGCTATGGGCGCCAGGACCAACGCCGGCATAGTCGTAGCCGCGCCAATAAAGGAGATTGTGGCGTGACTCCGCCCCGGTCGGCGCATGGTTCGAGACTTCGTAAGCGGGAAGCCCGGCTTCATTGCAAAGCTCCTGGGTCAGGAGGTAGAAGGCTTCCGCCTGGCCGCCGTCCGGGATCGTCAGGGCGTCGGCTTCATGGAGGGCCGCGAACGGCGTTCCGGCCTCGATGGTGAGTTGATAGAGCGAGAGGTGATCTTGTGCGTGAGAGAGGGCGCTGGTGAGTTCGTCGCGCCAGGCGTGCAAGGCCTGCCCTTGCCGCGCATAGATCAGATCGAACGACACGCGCTCGAAATTGCGCTTGGCGGTGGTGAGGGCGGCAAGCGCCTCCTCGCTCGTGTGCTTGCGGCCGAGCGCTTTGAGGCTCGCATCATCGAGCGACTGCATCCCGAGGGACACGCGGTTGACGCCAGCAGCACGGTAGCCGGCGAAGCGGCCGGCCTCGACGCTTGTGGGATTGGCTTCGAGCGTGATCTCGGCGTCGTCGGCGACGGTCCAAAGCTCCGCGATGCGGTCGAGGATCGCGGCGACGGTGTGAGCGCTCATCAACGACGGCGTGCCCCCGCCGAAGAAGATGCTTGTCAGCTCACGCCCACGAGCAAGCGAAGCGAAATGCGCGAGCTCGCCGAGATAGGCGGCGAGGAACTTGCCTTCGTCGATGCCGCTATGGCGTACATGAGAGTTGAAGTCGCAATAGGGGCATTTGGCGAGGCAGAACGGCCAATGCACATACACCCCAAACGGCTCGTGAGCCGCCGCAGCGTTTCCCTTCCCCCCTTGCGGGGGAAGGTCAGGGAGGGGGATTTCCCGCAAATATGCTAGATCACTCATCGTGATAGGCAGCCAGCATCAGCTTCTCAAAGGCGCGGGCGCGGTGAGAGATGGAGGCTTTTAATTCAGGCTCCATCTCGCCGAAGGTCTCATCGTAACCCGCCGGCACGAAAATCGGATCATAGCCGAAACCCCGTGTCCCGCGTGGTGGCCAGGTAAGCGTCCCGAACACCTTACCTTCAAAGACTTGAGCCGAACCGTCTGGCGAGGCCAGCGCCAGCGCACAGGTGAAATTGGCTTTCCGGCCTTTGGTGCTCGTCGCTTCGAGCTCGCGGTGGAGTCGGTTCATGGCGAGACCAAAATCCCTTGCAGGTCCGCCCCAGCGTGCCGAATGGATGCCGGGCGCGCCACCGATTGCCGCGACCTCCAGGCCTGAATCGTCGGCGAGGGCACGGAGCGTGGAGGATCGAGCCGCAAAGATCGCCTTGAGGCTCGCATTCGCGGCAAAGCTATCGCCAGTCTCCCCCGGCACCGGCAGGCCAAGCTTTGCGGCTGACACCGCCTCGATGCCGAATGGCGCGAGCAGATCAGCGATCTCCCGCACCTTGCCTTGGTTGTGGCTGGCGATGACGACGCGCGTACCTCGCCGCAACATGGCTCCCATGTCAGGCGACGGTGAGCTTCTGCAATTGCACGAGCTCGGTGATGCCGCCGCGTGCAAGCGCCATCAGCGCATCGAACTGCTCCTGGCTGAAGGCTTCTTGCTCCGCGGTGCCCTGCACCTCGACGATGCCGCCTGAGCCAGTGATCACGAAATTAGCGTCGGCCTGCGCCTCCGAGTCTTCGGCATAATCGAGATCGAGGATCGCCTCGCCGCCATAGAGCCCGCAGGATACGGCGGCGACATGGTCCCGCAAGGCCGCGCCGTTGATCATGTTGCGCGCCTTCATCCAGGCAATCGCATCGTGCAGCGCAATCCAGGAGCCGGTGATCGAGGCGGTGCGCGTGCCGCCGTCAGCCTGGAGCACGTCGCAATCGATGGTGATCTGGCGCTCGCCAAGTGCGGTCAGGTCAGTGACGGCACGAAGCGAACGGCCAATCAGGCGCTGAATTTCCTGCGTGCGCCCGGATTGCTTGCCGACCGTGGCTTCCCGCCGCGTCCGCTCTAAGGTGGCGCGGGGCAGCATGCCATATTCCGCCGTCACCCAGCCGCGCGCGCCGCCTTTCAGCCAAGGCGGCACCGACTCGCCCACCGTCGCCGTACAGAGCACGTGCGTGTCGCCGAAGCGCACGAGGCAGGAGCCTTCGGCGTGACGGGAAACCCCGCGCTCGAGGCTGATGGGGCGCAAGGCATGTGCCGCGCGTTTGGACGGGCGCATTTCCTCTCCGACTGGAAGCTCGGAAGCGGCGCACCCTAGAGGAGCCGTGGCCCGCAAGCAACAGCCAGTCGCGCCTTCGCCCCTGTGGACGATTAACAGGGGGTGAGCGGCTCACCTTGTCCGCTTGCCAAGGAGCGGCTACCACCCTTGAGCATGGCCGAGGCAGAGAGCGGGGCTCAAGCCGAACGCGGGAAATTCGCCGCCGCTGGGCTCTCACGCCCGGAAGGAGCCGCAGCAGCCGGCCAGGCCGGGGCAGCGAGCCCGATGATGGCCCAGTATCTCGAGATCAAGTCGGCCAACGCTGATTGTCTCCTCTTCTACCGCATGGGTGATTTCTACGAGCTGTTCTTCGGGGACGCGAGCGTAGCCTCCCGCGTCCTTGGCATCGCGCTCACCAAGCGAGGCAAGCATCTTGGTGAGGACATTCCCATGTGCGGCGTGCCGGTGCATGCCGCCGACGAATATCTCCAGCGCCTGATCGCGCAAGGCCACCGTGTGGCAGTGTGCGAGCAGATCGAGGACCCGGCGGAGGCGCGGAAGCGCGGGCCGAAAGCCGTGGTGCGGCGCAACGTGGTCCGTCTCGTCACGCCTGGCACGCTCACCGAGGAGAGCCTGCTCGATGCCCGCGCGCACAACTTCCTCACGGCGATCTTTCGCGCGCCTCAAGGCGAAAGCGGGGGGGCGAACTACGCGCTTGCCTCCCTCGATATTTCCACCGGCGAGCTGCTCGTGGTGACCGTCACAAGCAGCGATCTTGCCGGCGAGCTAGCACGGCTGGCTCCCCGCGAGGCACTGATCGGCGACGATCAGGCTGGCGCTACCTCGCTCCGCGCCGTGATCCATGAGGCAGGTGCCGCGCTGACCCCTGTCCCCCGCGCCCATTTCGATTCAGCGCGCGGCGAGCGTGTCTTGAAAGCCCGGCTCGGCGTTGCCGTGCTTGATGCCTATGGCGAGTTCACCAAGCCCGAGCTTGCGGCACTTGCCGGTCTCTTCACCTATGTGGAGATCACGCAGGTCGGCCGCGCACCCTTAATGCGGCCGCCGCGGAAAGAAGCGCCGGGGAGCCTGCTCCTCATCGATGCCGCGACGAGAGCCAATCTCGAACTCATGCGGTCCAACCAAGGCGCTCGCGCTACGAGCCTGCTTGCCGCTATCGATCGCACCGTGACGGGCGCCGGCGCCCGCGAACTTGCGAGCCGGCTTAGCAGTCCGCTCACCGACTCTGCTGCCATCAATGCGCGTCTAGACGCTGTCGGCTATCTCGTCTCCGAGCCGCGCTTACGCCAAACACTCCGCAAGGAACTAAAAAGCGCGCCGGACCTCGCCCGCGCTCTGGCGCGGCTTGCGCTGAACCGGGGTGGCCCGCGCGATCTTGGCGCCGTCCGTGATGCAATTACGTCGGCGCGAGCTCTGGCTTCGCATCTTGAGCGTGCCGCAGGCCTTGGCCTGCCGCCGCAGCTTGACGCCATCGCCGCGAGATTGAAGTCGGTGCCTGAAGGGGTCGAGCAGACCGTTGCCGCAGCCCTTGCCGATGAGCTGCCGCCGAACAAGCGCGACGGCGGCTTTATTCGCGCCAGCTTTGACGGCGACCTCGATGAACATCGGAAGCTCAGGGACGAAAGCCGTCAGGTGATCGCCGGACTGCAAACACGCTACGCCGAGGCGACCGGCATCAAATCGCTCAAGGTGCGCCACAACAATGTGCTCGGCTATTTCGTCGAGGTCACCGTCACCAACGCCGGCGCCCTAACCAAACCGCCGCATGCCGAGATGTTCGTGCATCGGCAGACCCTCGCCAATGTCATGCGCTTCTCCACGCTTGAGCTTGGCGAGCTCGAGGCACGCATCACCACCGCCGCCGATCGGGCGCTGGCGCTCGAGCTCGAAATCTTCTCCCAACTTGCTGGGCACGTGCTCGCCGAGCAAGCCTCGCTCGCGGCGGCAAGTGCTGGTCTCGCCGAGCTCGATCACCACGCAGGCCTCGCCGAGCTTGCCGTGGAGCGATCCTATGTGCGGCCAAAGGTTGATGAGAGCCCCGTCTTCGCCGTGGTGGAAGGCCGGCATCCCATGGTGGAGCAGACCTTGGCGCGCGGCGCCGGCGCAAGCTTCGTCGGCAATGACTGTCGGCTCGGGGGGCCAGACAAGGAGAGCGACACGCAAATGCTGGTAGTCACCGGACCGAATATGGGTGGTAAATCGACCTTCCTTCGCCAGAACGCGCTGATCGTGGTGCTGGCCCAGTTGGGTTCGTTCGTACCGGCGAAGGCCGCCCATGTCGGCATTGTCGACCGGCTGTTCAGCCGCGTCGGCGCCGCCGACGATCTTGCTCGCGGCCGCTCGACCTTCATGGTCGAGATGGTGGAGACCGCGGCAATCCTCAATCAGGCAAGCGAGCGCTCTTTCGTAATGCTGGACGAGATCGGCAGGGGGACCGCGACCTTCGATGGGCTCTCCATCGCCTGGGCGACGCTCGAATATCTGCACGAGGTGAACCGTTGCCGCGTTTTGTTCGCCACCCACTATCATGAACTCACGGCGCTCGCGGATCGCCTGACCCGCGCCGCCAATGCCACGGTGGAGGTGAAGGAATGGCGTGACGAGATCGTGTTCCTGTACCGGGTGGTGCCGGGCGCGGCCGACCGCTCTTACGGCATCCACGTGGCGAAGCTCGCCGGAGTGCCGGGAGCGGTGCTCGCCAGAGCCAAGGAGGTGCTGACCGAGCTTGAAAAGGCGGACGGGAGGCCGAAGCCCTCGGACCTTGCCGACGATCTGCCTTTGTTCAGCGCCGCCAAGGGCGCCTCGTCTTGGCCCCGACAGTCCGCGCTCGAAGCTACCGTCGGGGCACTCAGGCCAGATGCCATGACGCCGCGCGAGGGTCTCGAGGCCATCTATGCGCTTAAGGGCTTGTTGGACCGCAGTATCGAGGCTTAAGTGCTTGATGTGCTAAGATTGGTGCCCCCCATGGACCAGAAGATTGTCAAGCCCGCGCCTTATTTCAATCTCGACGTGCTTCGTGAGGAGACCTCCGAGCTTGCCCGCTCGTATTCCGGACAGGATTCCTCGCTCTGCGCGGCGCTGGTCGAGCGCCTCGGGCTGGTCGTGCAGGAGGCACGGACTGAGGCGAGGCGCCAGCTTGAACGGGAGTGTGACGGGCGGGCTTGCTCCGAGGGATTGTCGGCATTTCAGGATGCGTTGATCCGCCTCACCTATAATTTTACCACCAATCACGTTTATAGCGCGAAAAATCCATCGGCCGCCGAGCACATGGCCATTGTGGCGCAAGGAGGCTACGGGCGGGGGATGCTCGCGCCGGGATCGGACATCGATCTCCTGTTCCTACTTCCCTATAAGCAGACCGCATGGGGCGAGAGCGTCGCCGAATACATGCTCTACCTGCTTTGGGATCTCGGCTTCAAGGTCGGGCACGCCACGCGCACCATCGATCAATGCGTGCGGTTTTCGCATTCCGATATGACCATCCGCACGGCGTTGCTCGATGCGCGTCTGGTGCTTGGCGACGAAGCGTTATTCGCCGAGTTCCAGCGCCGCTTCCGCGAAGACGTGCTGAAGGGCAATGCGCGGCCCTTCATCGATGCCAAGCTCGAGGAGCAGAACGCGCGCCACGCCCGCGCCGGCGCCTCGCGCTACCTGGTCGAGCCGAATATCAAAGACGGCAAAGGCGGCTTGCGCGACTTGCATACGTTGCACTGGCTCGCGAAGCACCTCTATCCTGACGCGGCGGAAGAGCAGTTCGTCGAGGCCGGCGTATTCACGCCCGCCGAATATCGAAGCTTCCGCCGCTGCGAGAGCTTTCTCTGGTCGGTACGTTGCGAGCTGCATTTCCTCACCGACCGTCCCGAGGAGCGCTTGAGCTTCGACTTGCAGCCGCTGATGGCGGAGCGGCTCGGCTATCGCAGGCATGCTGGCTTGCGCGCCGTCGAGCGCTTCATGAAGCACTATTTCCTCGTCGCCAAGGAAGTCGGCGAGCTGACTCGCATCGTCTGCTCGGCGCTGGAGATGAAGCAGCTGAAGTCGCTGCCGAGCCTCGGCACCTTGCTGTCGCCGTTCGGCTGGAAGCGCCGCGCCCATCTCCGCCGCACCTCGGACTTCCGTATCGAGAACGGCCGCATCAACGCCATCCACAAAAACGTGTTCGCCAAGGACTCAGTGAACTTTATCCGCTTGTTCGTCGTTGCCGATGAACAGCAGGCCACCTTCTCGCCCGAGGTTTTGCGTCAGGTGCGGGCGAATTTGCGGCTGATCGACGACAGCTTGCGCGTCAATCCGACAGCCAACCGCCTATTCCTGCGGCTCATGACTGATGCCCGCGATCCGGAAAGAGCGCTCCGTAACATGAACGAGGCGGACGTGCTCGGCCACTTCATCCCCGATTTCGGGCGCGTGGTTTCGATGATGCAGTTCAACATGTATCATCACTTTACCGTCGATGAGCACCTGATCCGAACCATCGGCTTCCTATCCGACATCGAGCGCGGCCGCTACGCGTTAGAGCATCCGGTATCGACCGAGATCATCCGCACCATCGACAATCGCCGCGCGCTCTACGTTGCGGCATTCCTGCACGACGTCGCCAAGGGTCGCGAGGAAGATCACTCGCAAGTCGGCGCCCACATCGCGCGGGAGCTTGGCCCGCGATTTGGTCTCACCCCCTCCGAGGCCGAGACCGCAACCTGGCTCGTCGAGCATCATCTCGCGATGAGCACCTTCGCCCAGAGCCGCGATCTGAACGACCCCAAGACCATCCGCGACTTCGCCGATCTCGTGCAAAGCCGTGAACGGCTGAAGCTACTGTTGCTGCTCACGGTGGCCGACCTACGCGCTGTGGGTCCAGGTGTGTGGACCGGCTGGAAGGGGCAGCTCCTGCGCACGCTCTATTTCGAGACCGAGCCGTTGCTCGGCGGCGGCCATACCACGCTCACCCGCACCGAGCGGGTGTCACGCGCCCAGGATGCGCTCAAAGCACGGCTCGCGGGCTGGCCGAAGGAGGATCTCGAGCGCTTCATCGACCGGCATTACCCGGCCTATTGGCTGCGCACCGATCTCGACGTGATCGAAGAGCATGCCAAGCTCATCCGGGACGCCGAAGCGCAGCGGAAGTCGCTCGTCACGCATATCGCAACCGATGCCTTCCGCGGCGTGACCGAAATCACCCTGCTCGCCCCGAACCATCCCCGCCTGCTCGCCATGGTGGCCGGTGCTTGCGCGGGCGGCGGCGCCAATATCGTCGATGCGCAAATCTCGACCACGCGCGACGGCATGGCGCTCGACACCATTCACCTTGAGCGCGAATTCGACCACGGCGAGGACGAGGAGCGGCGAGCCAAAAAGATCGCTGCCACCATCGAAAAGCTGTTGAAGGGCGAGGCGCGCCTCGTCGACGTGCTCGCAGACAAGAAGCGGCCTAAAGCTCGGCTCTCCGCCTTCACCGTGGAGCCGCAAGTGGTGATCGACAACACACTCTCCGACGCGCTCACCGTCATCGAGATCAACGGCCTAGACCGTCCCGGCCTGCTCTACGATGTGACGCGCGAAATCTCAGACATGAATCTCGACATCGCCTCGGCCCATATCGCGACTTTTGGCGAGAAGGCCGTCGACGTGTTCTACGTCACCGACCTAACCGGCAAGAAGATCACTAGCTCAAGCCGCGAGGACACCATCCGCGATCGCCTGGCCAAGGCGCTCATGGCACGCGCCGCGAGAACGGCGCTCGTCCCGGCGTGACCAGCTGAACGCCTCCTCGCGGGCCCAGGATGGCACTTTACCGCGCATTCGCCGCCGTCGGCGCGATGACCATCTGGAGCCGCGTGCTGGGCTTCATCCGCGATGTGCTGATCGCCGCCGTGCTCGGCGCCGGCCCCGTGGCCGACGCTTTCTTCGTCGCCTTCCGCGTGCCAAACCTGTTCCGCCGCCTGTTCGCCGAGGGAGCCTTCGATGCGGCCTTCATTCCGCTGTTCGCCAAGCGATTTCACGGTGAGGGCGGCGAGGCGGGGGCACGTGCCTTCGCCGAGCTGGCTCTTGCTGGACTGACGCTTGCCCTTGTGGTGTTCACGCTCCTTGGCGAGTTCACCATGCCCTGGCTCATGTTGCTGATGGCGCCGGGCTTTGTCAAAGATCCTTCCAAGTTTGAGCTTGCCGTCCTGCTTGCCCGCATCGCGCTCCCCTTTCTCCTCTGCATGTCGCTGGTGGCGCTCTATTCCGGCGTGCTGAACGCGCTCGGCCGTTTTGCAATTGCGGCTTTCGCGCCCAGCCTGCTCAACTTAGTGCTCATACTCGTTCTGCTCGCGCTCATTGCGATGGACGATGTCGGGCAGAGCAACGCCGCGGTGGCGCTTGCCTGGGGCATTGCCGCCTCGGGGGTCTTGCAGGTGATCGTCGTGGCGGTCGCCGCGGCACGATCGCGAATGCGCCTCTCCTTCCGGCCGCCCCGACTTGATCCAGACATGCGCAGGCTGCTCGCGCTCGCAGTCCCCGGTGTCATCGCGGGCGGCATGAATCAGCTCACCGTCGTGCTCAACACCGTCATCGCCTCGCTGCAGGACCGGGTAGTGTCCTGGCTCTATTACGCCGATCGTCTGTTCCAGCTTCCCCTTGGGGTCATCGGGGTCGCAGCCGGTGTCGTGCTGCTGCCGGAGCTCAGCCGGCAGCTCCGTTCCGGAGATCAAGCCGCGGCGACCGCAAGTGAGAACCGGTCGCTGGAAACGGCGCTCCTGCTCACGCTGCCGGCAGCGGTTGCCTTGTTCGTGGCGGCGCACCCCATCGTGCGGGTCCTGTTCGAGCGCGGCGCTTTCTCGGCGATCGATGCGTATTCCACCGCCGCGATGCTTGCTGCACTTGCCCCTGGCCTTCCCGCTTTCGTGCTGGTCAGGGTGTTTCATCCCGGGTTCTTCGCCCGGGAGGACACCAAGACGCCCATGATCTTCGCTGGCATCGGCTTGGGCGCGAACGTCGCGTTGGCCCTTCTCCTGTTCGTGGTCATCGGTGCAGTCGGTATCGCCGTCGCCACCTCGATCGCCGGTTGGCTGCAGGTGGGGCTGCTCGCCGGCACGCTGCGCGAGCGGAAGCAATTCGTCTTCGATCAAACCTTCAATCGCCGCTTCCCCGCCATCTGCACCGCAAGCCTGATCATGGGCGCCGTGGTCTGGGCGCTCGCGCATGGCCTGAGCGCCTGGTTCGAACCGCTGAAAGGCGTAGTGGTGCAGGTCGCGGCCCTCACTCTGCTTGTCGGCACCAGCCTTGCGATTTATGCGGGCGCCGCCGCGCTGCTGGGGGCCTTCGACGCCAAGTCTCTCGTGGATAGGCTTGGGCTTGGCTAGGTGGGTGGTTGTCGGGCCCAGAGGGCGGGTCTATGTTGCACCGCACAAGCACAACAAAGCGGGGGAATTAAAAGCGATGCAAGGCCGCCCGCGCCGGAGCGTGCTCTATATGCCGGGCTCAAATGAGCGCGCGCTTGAGAAGGCCAAGTCCGTCCCCGCCGATGCGCTCATCCTCGACCTTGAGGACGCCGTCGCGCCTGACGACAAGGTGCGAGCGCGCCGTCAGGTCTGCGCCGCGGTGAAGAGCGGCGGCTATGGTGCCCGCGAGGTCGTCATCCGAGTCAATGCACTCGAGACGCCATGGGGGACCGGCGACTTGCTCGCCGCCTGTGAGGCGAGACCAGACGCAATTCTCGTGCCGAAGGTGACCCATCCCGGCGACGTCATCAGCGTCGCCAAGATCTTGACCAGCGTGCGCGCGCCGGAAAAGACGCGGCTCTGGGCCATGATGGAGACGCCCATGGCCATCCTCAACGCACGCACCATTGCCGCCACCGCCGTTTATGCGGAGAACCGCCTCTGCTGCCTCGTCATGGGCACGAATGATCTTTTAAAAGAGTCCCGCGCCCGCGCCCTGCACGACCGCTTCGCCGTGGTGCCCTGGCTGGCCATGACCATCGTGGCAGCGCGCGCCTATCGCCTGGACATCATCGATGGCGTGTACAACGACTTCAAGGACGAGCGGGGCCTGCGCGAGGAATGCGAGCATGGCCGCACGCTAGGCATGGACGGAAAGACGCTGATCCATCCCGATCAGGTGATCCCCTGCAACGAGATCTTCTCGCCGACCGAGGAGGAAGTGGACTGGTCGCGGAAGGTGATCGACGCCTTCGGTCAGACGGAGAACCTTCAAAAGGGCGTCATTGTGGTGGATGGACGCATGGTGGAGCGGCTGCATTTCGCCATGGCTCAGCGCACCGTTGCCATTGCTGAATCGATCCGTCAGATGGAAGCAGGCTGCGCCTAAGCGGCCTTGCCTGAAGGTTTGCTCCAAGCCATAACGCGCGAGCTTCCCTCAAGGGGGCAGGAGAATGGCACCCAGCAAGACCCGCGTATTCTCGGGCGTCCAGCCCACCGGCAATCTGCATCTCGGCAATTATCTCGGCGCCATCACGCGCTTCGTGGCGTTGCAGGCTGACCATGATTGCCTCTATTGCGTGGTAGATCTCCACGCCATCACCGTGTTCCAAGACCCGGACGAGCTAACCCGCAACACCCGCGAGGTGACGGCCGCCTTCATTGCTTCCGGCATCGATCCGAAGCGCCACATCGTCTTCAATCAGAGCCAAGTGTCCGGTCACGCCGAGCTTGCCTGGATCTGCAATTGCGTCGCGCGCGTGGGCTGGCTCAACCGCATGACGCAGTTCAAGGAGAAGGCCGGCAAGGACCGCGAGAACGCGTCCGCCGGCCTCTACGTCTATCCGAACCTGATGGCCGCGGACATTCTGCTCTATCACGCAACGCATGTGCCGGTCGGCGAGGACCAGAAGCAGCATTTGGAGCTCGCTCGCCACATCGCGCAGAAGTTCAACAACGATTTTGCCAAGACTATCGCCCGGGCCGGCTACAAGGATGGATTTTTCCCGCTGCCCGAGCCGCTGATCACCGGCCCAGCGACGCGGGTCATGAGCTTGCGCGATGGTGCCAAGAAGATGTCGAAGTCGGACGAGTCGGACATGACCCGCATCAATCTGACCGACGACGCCGAGGCCATCGCCAAGAAGATCAGAAAGGCCAAGACCGATCCCGAGCCGCTTCCCTCCGAAACGAGGGGGCTGGAAGAGCGCCCCGAGGCCGACAATCTCGTCGGCATCTACGCCGCGCTTGCCGAGACCGGTAAGGATGTCGTGTTGCGCGACTTCGGCAACGCGCCCTTCTCGAGGTTCAAGGAGGCGCTCGCCGAGCTTGCCACGACGCGGCTCGTGCCGATCGGCACCGAGATGCGCAAGCTCTTAGCCGAGCCGAATCACATCGACAGCATTCTCGCCGATGGGGCGAAACGCGCGCATGCCATTGCCGATCCGATCCTGGCCGAAACCAAGGATATCGTCGGCCTCATCCGCGGCTAGTGCACTCCTCCTTATTGTGTAGGCAATTCAAAACGCTCAGAGCCCCGGGGGATTCGTCCCAGGCAGAAGGCGCGGGCCGGGTGCATGCGGAATACGCCGTTGGTGTTCGCGCCAAACGATTGGTTCGGCTTTCCGACCAGCACGGCTGGCACGCACAAGAGGTTCGGTGCATCTCAGAGGAGGACGAGCGGCCTTGCATGCCCATCCCTCTGCAATTGGGCTCTGGGTGAAGCCGGCCCGCGCGCTCGCCGCGAGCAGATGAAGCGGTTTGGGGCGTATGTGCTTCTGATCCCGAAAATGGGCTGCGGCCTTTGCTAAGCGGTTGTTGCCGCCGTCAAGTGATGGCAGCATGCGCTCCATGGCGACCAAGAAGAAAAGCGAAGCGGTGAAGAAGCAGGCTGCTGAGGCGGCGAAGCCGCGACTGAAGCGGCAGGTCTTCGTCGAGGGTCACAAGCGCAAGTTCCTCGTCGTGGTCGACGAGACGCCGGAATGTGAAAGCGCGCTCGCTTTCGCCGCGAGCCGAGCGCAGCGCACGCAAGGTCAGCTCGCGCTGCTCTATGTGGTGGAGCCCGGCGCCGACTTTCCTCATTGGCTCGGGGTGGAGGAGATCGCGCGCGAGGAGGGGCACAACAAGGCGCGCGCCGTGTTTCGTCTGTTCGGCCGCAAGCTCAAGACCATGGGCTTCGAGGACGTTGCGCCGGAGGAGATCGTGCGCGAGGGGGGGAAGGCGGATGAGATCACCAAGCTCATCGAGGAGGACCCGGATATCGGCGTGCTCGTGCTGGGCGCCTCCAAGGACCCCTCCGGCCCGGGGCCCCTCGTCGCCACGCTCGCCGGTGGTAGGCTCGCCGGAACTTTCCCAGTTCCCATCACGGTGGTGCCAGGTTGTCTCGGCCTCGAAGAGATTTTGGCTCTGGCGTGACCGCGACTCGCCTTGACTTTGAGGCGCGTGGGCCCGACTATGGTCTAGAACTATTCTAAGCTAGCGTGCGAGACTTTGCGCGTTAGAAGACCGAGAGGCCAAGCCATGTTCATCCAGACCGAAGCCACGCCAAACCCGGCAACGCTGAAATTCATTCCGGGTAGGCTCGTGCTTGGCAATGGCACCTTGGAATTTCGCGCCGTCGAGGAGACGCAAGGCTCGCCGCTTGCCGCGCGCCTGTTCGAGATCGACGGTGTCACCGGTGTCTTTTTCGGCTCGGACTTCATCAGCGTGACGAAAGGCCAAGGGGAGTGGCAGCACCTAAAGCCTGCGATCCTCGGCGCCATCATGGAGCACTATCAGTCCGGCGACCCGGTCGCCGCCGGCAGGCACGCTGAGGAAAGTGAGAGCGAGGGCGGGTTCTTCGCCCCCGAAGACGCCGAGACCGTCAACACCATCAAGGAGCTACTCGAAACGCGCGTGCGCCCCGCGGTGGCCCAGGATGGCGGCGACATCACCTTCCAGGGCTATCGCGACGGCATTGTGTTTCTGCATATGCGCGGAGCTTGCTCCGGGTGCCCGAGCTCGACGGCGACCTTGCGCCACGGCATCGAGAACCTTCTCCGCCACTTCATCCCGGAGGTGCAGGAGGTTCGCCCGGTGTGACTGAGGCAGCGGCGCGAAAGAAGCGAAGAGGTCATTCAAACGGCAAGGAGAGCGAAGAACGCCCCGCGCCCCTACCTGAGCGATGCCTCGATCAAATCTTCTACGAGAACAGGACCCGCAACAAGTGGTTCGACCGGGATATCCCGGACGCAACCCTCCATGAACTCGTCAATCTGCTGAAACTTGGGCCAACCTCTGCCAATAGCAGTCCGGCCCGTTTTCTCTTCGTTAGGTCGCGCGAGGCCAAGGAGCGGCTAAAGCCGCATTTGTCGGAAGGCAATGTGGCCAAGACCATGGCGGCGCTGGTATGCACCATCATAGACTACGATCTCGACTTCTACGAGCACCTGCCGAAGCTCTTTCCTCACACCAATGCCAAGAGCTGGTACGAGGGCAACGACGAGAAGATCTTCGAGACCACCATCCGCGCGGCGTGGTGCAAGGCGTCTATCTCATCCTGGCGGCGCGACCTTTGGCTTGGATTGCGGGCCGATGTCGGGTTTCGACAACGCCGGCGTCGACCGCGCCTCTTTTACCGGCACCAACGTCAAATCGAACATCCCGTGCAGTCTTGGCTATGGCGACAAGCGTGCTGTTTACCCGCTCGCCGCGGTTCGGCTTCGACAGGATGACGCGCATCATCTGAAGGCTGCCATGAATATCCTAGCGCTCGACACCAGCATGGGCGCCTGCAGCGCTGCCGTACTCATCACTGACGAGACCACACGCCGCATCGTCCTTCGCGAGGAGGGGATGGCGCGCGGCCACGCCGAGGCGCTGATGCCGATGGCCGCGTCGGTGATGGAGAAAGCAGGTCTTAGCTTCACTGCGCTCGATCTGATCGCCGCGACTTTGGGGCCGGGAAGTTTCACCGGCGTGCGCATCGCCATTGCCGCCGCCCGGGGCTTCGCCCTTGGCACGGGTGCAAAACTGTGGGGCACCGACTCTGTCACCGTGATGGCGAGAGCGGCGTTCACGGGCGGCGCGATCGAGCGCGGCGAGCACTTGGCTGTCGCCGTAGATGCCAGGGCGTCGATGCTTTATTTCGGCCTGTATGATGCCGACGGCCGCAAGCTCGAAGGTCCGCTTCTAACCAGCGCCGATGAGGCGGTTGCCTTGCTCCCCGATGATCATGCTGTTGCGGTAGGAAGTGGTGCTGCGCATCTGGCAGAAGCAGTGTTACAGCGGGGGCGCCGGATCAATGCGATGCTCCCAGATTTGCAGCCAAGCGCGGCGGCGCTCGCCGAGCTTGCCTTTGAGGCGAATAAGACTCTACCGACTTTGCGCCCGCTCTATCTCCGCGAACCTGACGCGAGGCCCCAAGCAACGGCGGCGGTAGGGAGGCGGTGATGAGTGTGACCACTTCCGCCGTGGACGTGCGTCTCGCCGGCCCGACCGATGCCGCACGCCTCGCGACAATTCATGCTGCTTGCTTCGCGAAGAGCTGGGACGCTAGCGCGATCGGACACTTTCTCGGCATTCCCAGTTGCCTCGCGCTCATCGCCTCGACCGCGCATGTGGCGCCGGCGCAAGGCTTCCTCATTGCAAGAAGGGCGGGCGAC